>JAUQQB010000566.1 GCA_030550075.1 Chloroflexota bacterium
TCCCAGGGGGGCAAGGATTTTTCTCCCCCCTCCCCACGGCCCAAAGGGCCGTGGGGAGGGGGGAGAAAGGGGGGTGGGGCCACTCCGTTCCACCTTTAGAGCTTTCAACTGCGTAACTCCTAAAAATAAACCGGGAGGGATCCCGCGACGCGCCCTGAACAGAGACCAGCTGCGTAACTCCTATCCAGACCCCACAAGACAGGAGGAGATCCATGGGACAGCGAGTGAGGATTGGACTGGCGCTCATGGTAGGGTTGATCCTGGGAGCGGTCGGATGTCAGCCCTCCTCGAGCGCAGGTCCGATGCGGGTCCGCTTCGGGGCCCTGCCGATCCTGGATGTCCTGCCGGTCTATGTGGCCCAGACCGAGGGCTACTTTGCCCGGGCCGGTCTGGAAGTAGAGGTTGTTCCCGCGGCCTCCGCGGCCGAGCGGGATCAGCTGATGCAGGCCGGGCGCATCGACGCGATGGTCAACGATACGGTCTCCACCCTCTTTTACAATAAAGAGAAAGCCCAGATCTACGTGGTCCGCATCGCGCGGCAGGCTTATCCTCAGGCCCCTCAGTATTTCATCCTGGCGAACCCGAACGCCGGGATAAACAGCCCCCAGGACCTGAAGGGGGTGGAGATCGCGATCTCCCAGGGGACGGTCATCGAGTACATGACGGACCGGATCCTGGAGCGGGCCGGGCTTAAGCCCGGGGAATACCGGACGGTGAACATCCCCCGCATCCCGGATCGGCTGCAGGCCCTGACGGAAGGTCGGGTGAAGGCGGCCACGCTTCCGGATCCCTTTGCGACTCTGGCGATCCAGCAGGGGGCGAAGGTGGTCGCGGACGATCGAGAGGTGCAGTCGATTTCCCTGAGCCTGCTCAGCTTCCGGGCAGAGGTGGTGGAGCGGAACCCGGAGGTGGTGCGGCGCTTCCTGCAGGCATGGGATCAGGCGGTGGCGGCCATTAACGCGGATCCGGGCAAATACGCCGGCCTTCTCTCGGAGAAGCAGCTGGTGCCCCAGCCGCTGGTGGGAACGTATCGGGTTCCTCCGTATCCGGAGCGTGCGCTCCCGAGTCGGGAACAATTCGCGGATGTGATCGCCTGGGCTCGGGGGAAGGGGTTGATTCCGGAAGACATCCCCTATGAGCGGCTGGTGCGGGAGGTCCGTTGAGGGCCGGGCGCCCGGTGCGAAGGTTAAACATGGGGGGCGCGCTGAAGGCGCGCCCCCTTATTTCTTCCTCCCCGCAGCCTGTCCGGCCATGGTGAGAGGGAAACTCATCCCTCAACTGGCCGCGCGGGGCGCCTCCAGGTATTTCCCCAGGATCGGCGCCAGATCGCGCCGAAGGGACTCGGGGACCAGGGAGAGATCGGTGGCGAAGGCGTGCTGCAGGGCGTTGCCGCAGGCGCATGGCCGCTCATCCGGGAGGATGCGGGCCAGAACCCGAATGGCCTCCTTCGCCAGGGCCACGTTGGCGGCCAGGCGCTGGATCACCATCTCCGCGGTCACCGGCTCCTCGCTCTCATGCCAGACATCGTAATCCGTCACGTGGGCCATGGCCGCATAACAGATTTCCGCCTCGCGGGCCAGCTGGGCCTCCGGCACCGCCGTCATGCCGATGATATCCGCGCCCCACTGCCGCCATACCCGGCTCTCGGCCTTCGTGGAGAAGCGTGGCCCTTCGATGGTGATGAAAGTTCCCCCTTTGTGCACGGTGCCCCCAACGGCTTTCACCGCCTGATAGACGTATTCGCTGAGATGAGGACAGAAGGGGTCGGCCATGGAGATGTGGACCACCAGGCCGTTGCCGAAGAACGTATAGGCACGCTTGCCCTTGGTCGCATCGATCAGCTGATCGGGGACAACCACATGGCCAGGTGCGAATTCCTCCCGCAGGCTGCCGCAGGCGCTCACCGCAACGATCCGTTCAACCCCCAGTACTTTGAGCGCATAGATGTTGGCGCGGCTGTTGATCTCGCTGGGGGCGATCCGGTGGCCGCGTCCATGGCGGGGGAGGAAGGCAACCCGCCGTCCCTCCAGCGTTCCGATGATAATGGCGTCGCTGG
>JAUQQB010000567.1 GCA_030550075.1 Chloroflexota bacterium
GATCACGGATGGCCCGGATTGTTGTTCGCGGGGCTCCTCGGCGCCGGGATTTACGGGCTGGTCCTTCAGGGCCTGGGCGTTCCCTGGGTCCGCTGGGTGCTCCGACGGGCTTTGCCTTAGGAATCAGGAATGAGGTTGAGCGAGATTTCGGGATTCCGGTTTTCGCGCCGGGCAATGCGCTGAAGGCGCACCGTCCCAGGGGATGGTGAAGAAGGCCTGGACCGGACTTCGATGCGACGGCGCTCTGTGGCCAGCGTGGAGCTTTCGGGAGGTGGGGTAAACGCTAACCCTTGCTTCCCCCGAACATCCGGGCTAAAGTTGGAAACCACGATCTTCCCTCGCAGGAGGTTCAACCGTGGCCGATCGCAAAGTGCGCGTCGCCATCATCGGCGTGGGGAACTGCGCCTCCGCCCTGGTTCAGGGGGTGTGGTATTACCGCGATGTCCCGGACGATGCTTCCGTCCCGGGCCTGATGCATGTGCGGCTGGGCCCTTACCACGTGCGGGACATCGAGTTCACCGCCGCCTTCGATATCGATGTGAACAAGGTGGGCAAGGATCTGGCGGAGGCCATCTTCACCCCGCCCAACAACACCCTGAAGTTCGCGGACGTGCCGAAGTTAGGGGTGAAGGTCTATCGGGGCATGACCCACGACGGGATCGGCCGTTACCTCTCAGGCATCATCCGCAAAGCCCCCGGCCCCACGGATAACATCGTGCGGATCCTGCGGGATACCGGCACGGATGTGGTGGTGAACTTCCTGCCGGTGGGCAGCGAGGAAGCCACCAAATGGTATGTGGAGCAGGTCCTGGACGCCGGCTGCGCCTTCGTGAACGGGATCCCGGTGTTCATCGCCCGGGAGCCCTACTGGCAGCAGCGGTTCGAGGAGGCCGGCCTCCCGGTTATCGGAGATGACGTGAAATCCCAGGTAGGGGCCACGATCCTGCACCGGGTGCTGACCCAGCTCTTCATCGAGCGGGGTGTGAAGGTGGAGCGGACCTATCAGCTGAACTTCGGCGGCAACACGGACTTCCTGAACATGCTGGAGCGGGAGCGGCTGGAATCCAAGAAGATCTCCAAGACCAGCGCGGTGACCAGCCTGATCCCTTACGAGCTGCCGCCGGAGAACATCCACATCGGCCCCAGCGATTACGTGCCCTGGCTGCAGGACCGCAAGTGGTGCTATATCCGCATTGAGGGGACCACGTTCGGCGGAGCGCCGATCCACCTGGAGGCCAAGCTGGAAGTGTGGGACAGCCCGAACTCGGCGGGGGTGGTGATCGACGCCGTGCGCTGCGCGAAGATCGCCCTGGACCGCGGGTTGAAGGGGGCCCTGATCGGCCCCTCCGCCTACTTTATGAAGTCGCCTCCGAAACAGTTCCCGGACCACATCGCGCGGCAGATGGTGGAGGATTTCATTGCCGGGCGCGGGATCTGAGGCGCTGGCCTGGATGGTTTACGGGCTTTTCCGGGGCATCGGGGCGGTGGCGCAGGCGCTGCCGCCCCGCATCGCCTATGCGCTGGCGGCCCGTCTGGCGGATCTCGGGTATCCCCTCCTTCCCTCCGCCGCCGGCTTGCGGGATAACCTGGCGCACGTCCTGGGAACCTCCCCCGAGGACCCCGCCGCGCACCAGGCGGCCCGAAAGGCCTTCCGGCTGTTATGGCAGAACTATGTGGACCTCTTTCAGGCCCCCCGTCGCCCTCCCTCCCGCTGGTTCCCATCCATCCAGATCGAGGGGTGGAAGCATCTGGAGGAAGTCTGGAGAATAGGGAGGGGTGTCATCGCCGTGAGCGCCCATTACGGACCCCTGGAGTGGGGCCTGCAGTTCCTGGGGGCCAGCGGGCTCCCCACCCTGGTGGTCGCGGAGGCTGTGCGGCCGCCGGCGATGTTTCATTATCTTTGCCGCCTGCGCGGCGCCCACGGCCTCCGTCTGATCCCGGCGGACGGCGCGTTGCGGGAGATCTTCCGAACCCTCCAGCAGGGCGGGATCGTCGCCCTGGCCCTGGATCGGGACACCACGGGAAGCGGTCGGGTGTATTCTTTTTTAGGGGAAG
>JAUQQB010000568.1 GCA_030550075.1 Chloroflexota bacterium
CGGATCAGGCGGACCTCCGGATAGGCGGCCACGATCTCCGCTGTGCGATCCTGGGACCCATCATCCACGACAATCACTTCCCATTCTGCAAACCCGGCTTCCCGTAAGGCCGGCCCGATCGCCCGCACCCGATCCAGCACCGCCCGGATCGCGCCCTCCTCGTTGTAGGCGGGGATCACAATGGACAATGTGGTCATGTGGATTCCTCCTGAGCGAGAACCGCCGTTTGCACAGATGGAAGTCCGCCATAGAAGATCGGACCCTCCACCGGCCGGGAGCGATCCAGACGGCTTCCCACCACGCGGGCCGGAACCCCAACGGCAATCGCATAGGGAGGAAGATCTTCCGTCACCACCGCCCCCGCACCCACCACCGCTCCCCGGCCGATGCGCACCCCATCGAGCACCACTGCCCCTCCGCCGAGCCAGACATCGTCTTCGATCACGATCCCGCGGGCGGTGATCCCCTGCTCCGCGATGGGGCGATGGGGATCCTCGAAGATATGGTTGACGGCCAGGATCTGCACCAGAGGCCCCGTATAAACGAGGTCTCCAATGGTCACGCCGCCCTGCCCCCGGATGACGTTGTATTCCCCGATGAAGCACCGACGTCCGATGGTGATCCCGGCATGGGGAAGGCCCCGGAAGTTGTAGACATGGAGCACCGAGCCGTGCATAATCACCGTGCCGTCGCCGATCGCAATGCCGTTCGGACAGGCATGCAGATAAACTCCTTCGTCCAGGTAAACGCCGCGGCCCAGGGTGATCCGTCGGGGCTGGGCCAGCCGCACGCCCCGGGCGATATAGGGGAAGCCTTGCGCCTTGAGGAACAGGCGATAGGCGATCCCCCGCAGCCCGATCCCCAGGAGCCCCGGGAGATCGCGGAGGAGGGCCATCAGGAGTTGCTCCAGCAGATAAGCGCCCCACCCGGTGGATTGCGTGTGGATGTAAAGATCCAGGGCTTCAGCCCAGCGACGCGGCCAGCGGGACATCCGTCACCTTCAGCGGTTGGATCGGGAGGATCTGGACCTCACGATGCAGGATCCACGATACGGCTTCAAACAGATCCTGGAAGATCGGAACCTCCGGATAGCGCTGGAGGACCTGCTCTGCGTAGAGGGCGCCCCGCCCGGTGCGGACCAGCATGGGCTGGCATCCGGCCGCCAAGGCGGCCTCCACATCGGTCAGAGCGTCCCCGATCAGGTAGGAGTCCTCCAGGCGGATCCCTAAATCCCGGGCCGCCTGGAACAGGAGCCCGGGCTTCGGTTTGCGACAGAAACAGCCTTCCTCCGGGCGATGAGGACAGTAATACACCGCGTCCACCCGCCCCCCGGCCTGCTGGATCTCCCGGATCATCCGCTGATGGATCTCATCCACCACCGCCGCCGGGGCCATTCCCCGATGGACGATCGCCTGATTCGTCACCACCACGATCGAGAACGGGGCCACCGACAGGCGGCGCAGCGCCGGGAGCGCTCCGGGCAAAAAACGGAACTCGGCCCAGGACTTGACATGATCCGGCCGGTTCTCACAGATCACTCCATCACGGTCCAGGAATATGGCTCGCATCCGGCAGGGGCTCCTCTTGCAGGATCGGCGCCACAGCGAAGGCGTTTTCCCAGGTCCGCCGCAGCACCGTCGCGATCGTGTGGTTCAGGATCAGGTGTATGTCTTCAATCTGTTCCATACAGGCGCTGGGGACGATCAGGCACAGATCCACCAGCTCCCGCAGTTTCCCGCCCTGAAAGCCGGTGAGGCCGATCGTGAAAGCTCCGGCCTCCCGGGCGACACGCGCGGCCTCCAGGACATTCGGGGAGTTCCCACTCCCACTGATCGCGATCAGCAGGTCTCCCGGGCGCACCAGCGGGCGGAGCTGCTCCGCAAACACCCAGCGATACTCGGTATCGTTGGCCCAGGCAGTGAGCAGGGGGACGTTATCGGTGAGGGCGATGACGCGGATCATGGGCGCGCCGGGCCGGCGGGTGCCTTTGGCCAGATCGCAGGCGAAATGGGAAGCCGTGGCCGCGCTCCCGCCGTTCCCGCAGAGAAA
>JAUQQB010000569.1 GCA_030550075.1 Chloroflexota bacterium
AGATCCGCCAGAAAGCGGCGATCATCGAAGATACCCTCCGACAGTTCGGGCTGGAGGCCCGGGTGGTGGAAGCCACCCAGGGTCCGGCGGTCACCCAGTTCGGGTTGCTGCCGGGTTACATCGAGCGTCCGGGGCCGGAAGGAGAGGTGCGCCGTCAGAAGGTCCGGGTCGCTCAGATCGCCGCCCTGGCCAACGATCTCGCCCTGGCCCTGGCCGCCCCTTCGCTGCGGATCGAAGCCCCCGTCCCCGGCCGTGGCCTTATCGGCATTGAGGTCCCGAACCGGCAGATCAGCGTGGTTCGCCTGCGCGGTTTACTGGCCTCTCCGGAGTTCCGGAAAGTCGGGTCGCCTCTGGCCATCGCCCTGGGCCGGGATGTGGCCGGTCGGCCGGTGGTGGCTGATCTGGCGGCGATGCCTCATTTGCTAATCGCCGGGACCACGGGCTCGGGGAAGTCGGTGTGCATCAATGCGCTGATCACCTGCCTGGTCTACAACAACACCCCCGAGGAGCTCCGCCTGGTTCTGATCGATCCCAAGATGGTGGAGCTGGTGCGGTGGAACGGGCTGCCGCACCTTTATGGGAAGGTAGAATTCGAGATCGAGCGCATCGTGGGGGTTTTACGCTGGCTCACCCGCCAGATGGAGGAGCGCTACCGGCAGTTCGTAGCTGCGGGGGCGCGGAACCTCGCGGATTTCAACGCCCGGGCGGAGGAGGCCGGGGAAGCCCGGCTCCCTTACATCGTGCTGTTCATCGATGAGCTGGCGGACCTGATGATGGCGGCGCCGGTGGATGTCGAGCGGACCATCACCCGGCTGGCGCAGATGGCGCGGGCGACGGGCATCCATCTGGTGATCGCCACCCAGCGCCCCAGCACGGACGTGGTGACCGGGCTGATCAAGGCCAACTTCCCGGCCCGCATTGCCTTTGCCGTGGCCTCCTCGGTGGACTCGCGGGTGATCCTGGACATGCCGGGGGCGGAGACCCTGCTGGGGCGCGGGGATATGCTCTTCCTTCCGCCAGATTTGGGGAAGCCGGTTCGGGTTCAGGGCGCGTATGTTTCGGACGCGGAGGTGGAGCGGGTGGTGCGGTTCTGGCAGGAGCGTTACGCGGATGAACGACCGGAGCCCGCTCCCTGGGAGGGGATGGTGACCTCCCTGGAAGTGGGAAGCGGCCGCTCGGTGAGTCGGGGCGAGTTCGAGGAGGAAGATGAGGAGACCCTTTTACGGGAAGCGATCGAGATCATCAAACGCCATCGCGGGGCCTCAACGTCCCTGCTTCAGCGGAAGCTGCGTATCGGCTACCCGAAAGCGGCCCGCCTGATGGACCGGCTGGAGGAGCTCGGGATCATCGGTCCGCCGGAGCCCAGTGGCCGCCTGCGTCCGCTCCTCATCCCGGACAACTGGGAGCCGCCGCCGGACTGGTTCCGGCGATAGCGTTCCCATTCAGGGTTATCCCATTTCCTTACCTCCCTGCGACCTTTTGGGCTGCAGGGAGGAGGATCCAGGGGGTGGGGCTATCCGATGGACCCGAACGGTGTGATGACGGAAAAGCCTTGAGCCCCGCCTGGCTTTCCTTGACGTTTCGGAGGGCTATGTTTAAAATGTAAAAACAGAAGCGGTGCGGTGGATCCTTGCGCGGGGTTCTGGAAGGTAGGCGGGCTGCGGAGGAGGGCCTGCCCTTTATGTGAATTTTATCATCGGAACGTTCCTCATCATCGACAGGGGCGCAGTCAGGCGCCCCTGTGTTGTTCATAGGGGATGTGGTGAGGCGGAGTGGGCCGCTTGCGACGGCCCGTTGAGCCTTCCAATTTCCGATAGGATCTAACCGCGCGGTCTCTAACGAATACACAGCGAGAGGATCTATCGAATGGCCAAAAGCGAGCTCCTGCTGGCAGTGAATCAGATCGCGGCCGATCGGAATCTCCCCCGCGAAGTTGTCCTGGACGTCCTGAAAGGGGCACTGGCGACTGTGTTCCGTCGCATGACGGATGTGGGGAGCACCCAGGCCGTGGACGTGGAGATCGATCTGGAGACGGGTCATATTCGGG
>JAUQQB010000570.1 GCA_030550075.1 Chloroflexota bacterium
AGGCGTGCGTCCCGCCGGAGCACCGGGTGGCGATTCGGGTGGAGATCCTGCGGTATGAGGATCCCAGTTACACCGGCTTCCGGTATCCGGTGGAGAAATACTTCCCGGCCTGGGCGCTGGAGGAATCCCACCCGCTGGTTCAGGCGGGCCAGGCGACGATTGAGGCGCTCTGGGGAGAGCGACGCCCCACCGGGAAATGGGACTTCTCCACCAACGGCACCTACTGGGCCGGGAAGGCCGGCATCCCCAGCATCGGCTTCGGCCCCGGAGACGAGACCTACGCCCATCGGGTTGATGAGCACATCTCCTTGAGCGAGGTGGTCGAAGCGACGGCCTTCTACGCGCTCTTCCCTTCCATCCTTCAAAGTTATTTCCCTTTATAATCGGAAGCGGGTTCGAGAATCGGCGGCTTCGGCGCCAATGTTAGATCGTCTCGGGGGACCTTTCCCCTGTGATCCGGGGATGGGTAGGGCGGACGAGGAGGGCCCATCTGGTCCCTGTATCTTTTTTCCCTCTCTACTCCCCGCGACCCTTTAAAGCCGCGGGGAGTAGAGAGGTTCTTTTCCCCAAGCTTCGAGTAAACAAAGCACCCGAGCAGGAGGCTTCCCATGCAAACCCATCTGCGCGGCCGCGACGTGATCAGTGATCTGGATCTCTCCGTGGAAGAGGTCCAGACGGTGCTGGAGGTGGCCTTCGATCTCAAAATGAAGCAGGCTATGGGGATCCCCCATCGCTATCTGGAGGGGAAGACCATGGCCATGCTCTTCTTCTACAGCAGCACCCGCACCCGCGCCTCCTTCGAGGCCGGGCTGGCGCAGCTCGGTGGGCATCCGGCCTTCATCGAATCGAAGACCACTCAGATCGCCCACGGGGATACCGCCAAGGAGATCGGGGAGATCTACGGCCGCTACTTCGACGCCATCGCCATCCGCCACGTCGATTGGGGGGTGGGAAATCGCTATATCACTGAGGTCGCCCGCTACAGCCGCGCGCCAGTGCTGAACATGCAGTGCGATATCTACCATCCTTTCCAGATCCTGGCCGATTTAATGACCCTGGTGGAGAAGAAGGGACGGGATCTCCGGGGGAAGAAGATCGCGGTCACCTGGGCGTATGCCGCGAGCTACCAGAAGCCCCTGTCGGTTCCCCAATCGCTGATCCTGCAGCTCACCCGCTTCGGCATGCACGTGGTGCTGGCTCATCCCCCCGAGTTCCAGCTTATGCCGGACATCGTGGAACAGGCGAAGGAGAACGCCCGCCGTTACGGCGGCGCCTTCGAGATCACCGACAGTATGGATGAGGCCTTCCGGGACGCCGATGCTGTTTATCCGAAGAGCTGGGGATGCTGGCTGACCACCACAGACCCCGAGGAAAGCGCCCGGATCGCCCGCAAATATCAGGACTGGATCGCCGACGAGCGGCGGATGCAGCTGGCCCGCCCTGATGCCATCTACATGCACTGCCTGCCCGCCGACCGCGGCCTGGAGGTCACGGACGCCGTGATCGATGGGCCCCAGTCCGTGGTCTATGATCAGGCGGAGAACCGGCTGCATGTGCAGAAGGCGGTGATGGCGCTGGTCATGCGTTGATCCTCATTCGCTGGAGGCCCATATGCGTTTGGAGCCCGGCCTGGCCGTCGTCGCCGTCGGCGGCAATTCCCTGATTAAAGGTCCGGATCGAATGACGGTCCCCGATCAGTATGAGGCGGCCCGCGAGACCATGGTCCACATCGCCGAGATGATCGCCCAGGGCTGGCGGGTGGTCATTACCCATGGGAACGGCCCGCAGGTCGGCTTCATCCTCCGACGCAGCGAGCTCGCCCTTCACGAGCTGCATCCGGTCCCCCTCGATGCGGCGGATGCCGACACTCAGGGGGCGATCGGTTACATGTTCCAGAAGGCCCTCTACAACGAGTTCCAACGGCGGGGGATGAACCAGCTGGCCGTGACCGTGGTCACCCAGGTGCTGGTGGATCGAAACGATCCGGCCTTTCAGAACCCGACCAAGCCCATCGGCTCCTGGATGGACGAGGAGACCGCCCGCCGG
>JAUQQB010000571.1 GCA_030550075.1 Chloroflexota bacterium
CCCGGAACTGCATGGTGGGCTCCAGGAGGGCCGGCGCGTTGATGTAGGTGTTGCGGTGCATCTGGCCATAGCGCAGGAACTCCGCGTTCTGCAGGCCAGGGATCATCCGGAACACCCGCCGCTGCTCCGGCCACTTCAGGTTTGTCTGGAACCCCACCATGCTATACATCGTTCCTGCCCGATTGTCTCGCCGCAGCTGGACGACGGCGTAGGGCATGCGGCCGGTGCGGGGGTCGATTAACCCGGTGGGCCGCAGCGGGCCGTAAGCCAGGGCGTCGCGCCCGCGCTTCGCCAGCACCTCGATCGGCAGACACGCCTCAAAGAACCGCGGATCCTCCTTCTCGAAATCCCGCAGCTCGATGGTTTCGGCATGGATCAGGGCATCTACGAAGGCGTCGTATTCTTCCCTGGTCATCGGACAATTGATGTAATCCCCGTCGGGCTCCTGGCCCCGGCCGTAGCGGGAACCCCTGAAGCAGATCGACATATCGATGGAATCAGCGGCCACAATCGGGGAGATCGCGTCATAGAAATAGAGATACTCCTGACCGGTGAGCCGCTGGATGGCAGCCGCGAGGGCGTCCGAGGTCAGGGGGCCTGTGGCGATGATGCACGGGCGATCGGGGATCCCGGTCACTTCCTCCCGGATCACGGTGATCAGCGGGTGGTTTTCGATGTGCTCCGTCACGCAACGGGCGAAGAGCTCCCGGTCCACGGCGAGGGCCTTGCCGGCGGGCACCGCCGTGCGATCGGCGCAGGTCATCAGCAGCGAGCCCAGGCGCCGCAGCTCCGCCTTCAGAAGCCCCGAGGCGTTCTCCAGCTCATCGGAGCCCAGGGAGTTGGAACAGATGATCTCGGCCAGCCATTCGGTGGTGTGGGCCGGTGTGAACCGGCGAGGCCGCATCTCATACAGCCAGACGCGAATGCCCCGTTGCGCTGCCTGCCAGGCGGCCTCCGACCCGGCCAGCCCACCGCCTACCACGATCAGCTCGGGCATCCCGGCGAATCCCTCCATTTCTCCCTGCAAAACCCCGTGCGATTGGAGCCGCGTGTTCCTTCGATCCAGGGTTTCGGAAGGGGGGTGGTGCCATCCTGGACGACACCACCCGCCCCGGAAACCTCCAGGTTCCCCCTCCCGGTGGCCCGGGAGGCCAGGGGAGGGGATCCGAAAAGCCTCTCTATGATTATGATAAACACGAAAGGGGCTTTCCCCTTTACCTCGTGCCCGACCGTGAGCGAAGCGTGAAGCCTATGTGCCCTCCTCCCACGAAGCCAGATAGCGCTCCTGCTCCGGCGTCAGCGAATCGATCCGGATCCCCATGGTCTCCAGCTTTAAGCGGGCGACGGCCTGGTCGATCTCCCGGGGGACCGGGTAAACCTGGCGCTCCAGGGAGCGTCCGTTGCGAGCCAGATATTCCACGGACAGGGCCTGATTGGCGAAGGACATATCCATCACGGCGCTGGGGTGGCCCTCCGCGGCGGCCAAGTTCACCAGCCGCCCCTCCGCCAGCAGGTAGAGCCGGCGCCCATCTTTCAGGGTGTATTCCTCCACGAACTCCCGCACCCGCCGCGGCTCCCCTATGCTCATCTCCTGAAGGGCCGGGATGTTGATCTCCACGTTGAAATGCCCGGCGTTGGCCAGGATCGCTCCATCCTTCATCACCTCAAAGTGCGGGCGGTCCAGAATGTGGATGTTCCCCGTGGCGGTGATGAAGAGATCCCCCTCCCGGGCTGCCTCGATCATCGGGAGCACCCGGAAGCCATCCATGACCGCCTCCAGCGCCCGCAAGGGGTCCACCTCTGTGACGATGACGTGGGCGCCCATCCCCCGGGCCCGCATGGCGATGCCGCGGCCGCACCAGCCGTAGCCAGCCACCACCACCACGCGCCCTGCCAGCAGGATGTTCGTCGCCCGCAGGATCCCATCGATGGTGGACTGGCCTGTGCCGTAGCGGTTGTCGAAGAGATGTTTGGTCAACGCATCATTGACGGCGATGATCGGATAAGCCAGCACCCCCTCCCGGGCCATCGCCCGCAGGC
>JAUQQB010000572.1 GCA_030550075.1 Chloroflexota bacterium
CCACCTGGGGGGACCCCGAGGCCTCGACCCAGATCCTCACCCTCTGTCACCTGGATACCGTGTGGCCCCTGGGAACCCTGGCCCGGATGCCCATCCGGGAGGAGAATGGGCGGCTCTACGGCCCGGGGGTCTTCGATATGAAAGGCGGGATCGCGATCCTCCTGGGGGCCCTGCAGGGGCTCCAGGCCCTCAACGTTCGACCTCCCCATCGAATCCGCATGCTCTTCACCAGCGATGAGGAAACGGGGAGCGAGACCTCCCGTCCTCTGATCGAGGAAGAAGCCCGGCACAGCCATCTGGTGCTCTGTCTGGAGCCCGCCCTTCCCGATGGAAGTTTGAAGACCTTCCGGAAAGGGGTAGGGGATTTTATAGTGGTTGCTTATGGTCGATCCGCTCATGCCGGAGCAGATCCCCAGCGCGGGGTCAATGCGATTGAGGAGCTGGCGTATCAGATTATGCGCCTGCGTGGGCTGGCGGATCTCCGACGAGGTACCACCGTGACCGTGGGGGTGATCCAGGGCGGCACCCGCCCAAATGTAGTGCCGGAATATGCGGAGATGGTCGTGGATGTGCGGGTGGCGATGCGGGCAGAGATGGATCGGCTTGAGATGGCCTTCCGGAACCTGCGGCCGGTTTTAGACGGTGCCCGTCTGGAGGTACGAGGTGGGTTCAACCGGCCTCCGATGGAGCGCAACGCCCTGATGGTCGCCACCTTCGAGCGGGCTCGGACCATCGCAGCGGAATTAGGGCTGGCGCTGACGGAGGGGGGAACCGGAGGGGGGAGCGATGCGAATTTCACCGCAGCGCTGGGCATCCCGACGCTGGACGGCCTGGGGGCTATCGGCAACGGCGCCCATGCCCTTGACGAATATGTGCGCATCGATTCCCTTCCCCAGCGGGCGGCCCTGGTCGCCGCTTTGCTGGCCCGATGGACGGTATTATAGTTAGTGCAGCCTGTCCTTCAGGAGGCTTTCAGGGCCGAGGAGGCGGTCTCTGATGGCCTCGTCCGGCTCCTAAATCTCCTTTTCCTCGTGGTCTGAAGGGCTGCAGAGAGGGAAGGGGCTTGTCAGGCACGGGCATCTGTCCAATTCGGTCGTAAATTGCGCTATCATAAAAGCTAAGGATTGCGCATCCCAACTGTGTAAGTTTCAATCTGGTATTTAAGGAAGCGCCTGTGATGGATGAGGAACTGATCCGCGCTGCTGCGCTGATCCGGCGCTCTCGATATCTGGTCGTCCTGACCGGGGCGGGGATCAGCACACCATCGGGGATTCCGGACTTCCGCAGCCAGGGCTCGGGGTTGTGGACGATCTACGATCCGATGGAGGTGGCCTCTCTCTGGGCCTTCTCTCGTCGTCCGGAAGCGTTTTTCGAGTGGGTCCGTCCACTGGCCCGCATGATTTGGGAAGCCCGACCGAACCCCGCCCATTATGCCCTGGCCCGTCTGGAGGCCGCCGGCATCCTGAAGGCGCTGATCACCCAGAACATCGATGAGCTCCATCAGAAAGCCGGCTCCCGCAATGTGATCGAGG
This sequence comes from Chloroflexota bacterium, assembly GCA_030550075.1. GTDB lineage: Bacteria > Chloroflexota > Anaerolineae > Thermoflexales > Thermoflexaceae > Thermoflexus. Next base: position 1,533 of record JAUQQB010000572.1, read on the forward strand.
TGCATGGTCATCTCCGGGAGGCCACCTGTATCCGCTGCTATCGCAAGGTTCCTGCGGAGCCTCATCTGGAAGCCTTCCTGCGGGATGGAACGATCCCTCGCTGCGAGCAGTGCGGAGGCGTGCTGAAGCCGGATATTATCTTGTTCGGAGAGCAGTTGCCGGCCCGGGCGTTCCTGGCCGCCCAGCAGGAGGCCCGGCGGGCCGATGTCTTCATGGTGGCTGGCTCCTCGCTGGAGGTCGCTCCCGCTGGGGATTTGCCAATCCTGGCAAAGGAGCATGGTGCCCGTCTGATCATCATGAATCTTTCTCCGACCGCTGCGGATCGCTATGCGGATCTCCGGATCCATGGCGACGTCGCAGAGGTTCTCCCGCAACTGGTGGATTGGGTGCTCGGACCGGCGGAGACCCCGGCCTCAACAATCCGTCAGGAATAATTAAGGCTTTTTCAATAATCTGATAGTTCCCATGAGGGTTTGGGGGCGAGCCGGGTGCCTTTGGCGCCCGGCTC
>JAUQQB010000573.1 GCA_030550075.1 Chloroflexota bacterium
CTTCGGCGCCCTGCTCCGCCCCCAAAGCCCCCATGGGAAACGAACTGCGTAAGTCCTAACTATAACCAGAAGCCTCGACGAGTACCCAGTTCGCCTCGTAGGATCATCAACAGAACCGGTGGAGCTTATTGCTTCGATGATTGGCCCTGCGAGCTGGCCTCTTCCTCTTCGTCTTCCCAACTAATGATCCACACACAGAGCCCGGCCAGCACGATGGTCGCAATGACAAGGGCCAAGAGCTGGGAGGGGGTTAATCCCACATCCCGGGCTGACCACAGGAGGATGGCCACCATCCCGATTGCCAGAGCGATCCATGCAGTCAGGCGAGGATGTCGTTCGGCGAATCCTTTAATGGCTGCCCACATCGCGTGCTGCCTCCTCATAAGGAATCTCAGCGCTTACAGGATGGGTGGTCGTGCGGGCTGCGAAGGCCCTCAGGCTTTATCTTTTTCCCTCAAATCGGTTGTGTAACGCGCTCCGCGCGAATCTGCTTGATCAGCGCCACGCGGCCAAAGGCATCGAATTCATGGGCGGCCTCTCGCCATGGTTCCGAGAGGCTCTCCTCCGGCCACCGGGTATACCCCAGGCCGATGTAAAAGGCAAGGGCCTCGGAGGACATCTCCGGGGAGACATAAATCATACATGCTTCGCATTCCAGACGGCGCGCCTCTTCTTCAACGGCTTCTATCAGCTGGCGGCCGACGGTGGGTCGAAGATTGAGGGGGTGGACCACGAAATCCAGGATCCGGGCCACCAGGTTCTCCACCCGCCAGCTGACCAGTCCCACCAGTTCCCGCTCCGGGCTGAAGGCCAGCAGCATCCCTCGTTCCGCCATGCGGTCGAACACGTCATCCGGGGAGGGATCCAGACGTCCCCGTGTGGCCCGGCGGATCAGATCCCGGATCCCGTCGACATCCGCGGGACGAGCTCGCCGGATGGTGACTTTCATGATCCCCCCGAATCATAGGGTTACTGCGTTATTATAGCGTAGAGTTTCTCAGAGGCGAGAAGCTGCCTTCGAAGGCCTTCCCGGCCCTGAAAATAATCTCCCCCTGCTCGGAATAAGGAGCGCATCGCTCACCCTGCCAGAGCTTTTCAGCAACCATACCGTTCGGGTCAGGCGGATCGCCCCACTCCTCGGGATCCCCCCTGGCCCTTCGGACCGTGGGGAGGGGGATGAATGTTGACCTCCACGGGAACGCTCAGAATGAAAAAGCCCTGTTACCCTGCCGTCCCTGGTTCCACCCATTTCCGCCATGCCTGCTCGACCTGACGGCGGGTGGCCTCCAGATCGCCGCTGTTATCGATCACCACATCCGCCCGCCGGATCTTCTCCTCCTGAGGGGGTTGAGCGCGGATCCGAACGCGCGCTTCCTCCTCCGTGAGGCCCCGCTCCTTCATCAGGCGGCGGACCTGTTCGGATTCGGGACAGGTAACCACCCATAAGGTATCGCAGGCCCGGGCGAAACCGGATTCGATCAATTTGATCGCCTCGATCACAATCGCGGGCGCCTCCGGGCAGGCCTGAATACGCTGCTGGATCTCGACCAGCACTGCCGGGTGGACGATCGCTTCCAGATCCCGCAGGGCGATGGGATCCCGGAAAACGATCTCTCCGAGGCGCCGGCGGTCGATCTCTTCATCCGGCCCCAGGATATCCGCTCCGAAGCGGCGGAGGATCTCCTCATAAGCGGGGGTCCCTTTCCGGATCACCTCATGAGCGATCGCGTCGGCATCGATGACATAGGCCCCTTTCTCGGCCAGCATACGGGCCACGGTGCTCTTCCCGCAGGCGATGTTCCCGGTCAGGCCGATCAAAACCGGCCGCTTCCCCATCCGAGGCTCCACCGTGTTCAGCCAGGATCAAAGGAACGACCTTTGGGGGTCTGGGGAACATGCCAGAGCGTGCCCTCCAGACCCCTGATGCCCGGCTATCATTTACATAGGACTTACGCAGTTGACCTCTGACCAAGGGGAGTTGAGGGGCCCCTCCCCCCTTTATCCCCCCTCCCCGCAGCCCTCAGCGCTGCGGGGAGGG
>JAUQQB010000574.1 GCA_030550075.1 Chloroflexota bacterium
GGATTCAGAACACGCAGATAGGGGGAGGCTTCCCTTGCGTGTAGAGATCTGCAAACGAAAGCGATGAACCCACGGCACGCGGCCGGCAGGCTGACGTGCCGTTTTGTTTTCTATCAGGCCTTCATGGCCTTTCTTTCCCTGGGGTCCTTTGAGCCACAGGATGGGAGAATTTTGGGGACTGGGGAGGCCACCGAAGGCGGCCTCCCCAGTCCCCTCGATGCGCTATCGGATCGATTTCCGAATCATCGCTGGAACAGGGCGAAGCCCAATCCCATTTTCAGGAGGTTCCAATGGTGGACTCGGCGCTGATCGGCAAGATCGAGAAGGCCCGACGCTACGCCGAGGAGCGGGACCGTTTCCACTTCATCTCCTTTGCCGTCACCGTTCGCGGCGAGAACAATACCCATCACGTCCGTTACCACGAGGGCAACTGGACCTGCGATTGCGAGTTCTTCCGCCATCGCGGGACCTGCGCTCATACGATGGCGCTGGAGCGGATCCTGGAAGGGATGTTATAACGCGGGGCCTTTCCAATCCGGCTGAAAGGGAAGGATCCGCGGACGGATCTTCTGAATGGATCGCTTTTGCCCCAGCCGGGGCCTTGCTGGACAGAATAGCATGAACACGGAGGGGCGGGTGGCCTCGCTGCCCGCCCCTCCGCTTTCACTTCAGACGGCTATCATTATTATGAAGCAATCTGCCCGGGGTGAACGCTTCGTTTCGATGAAGGATTACACCCCCGACTTTCTATCCGGGCGCTCAACTTTCTTCCTCCTCCCCACGGCCTATGGGCCATGGGGAGGAGCAGGCTCACAAGCATTCATGACCGAGAGCAACGCTGTCCATCCCAATCCGAACGAAGCGCCATGGGCCTCGACGACCGCTCCCCAACTATCGCCTCCCGAGAGATCCCGCGCTGGCAAATGCTGCGGGAGACCATCGTGCTGGGGGCCACCCTGGCCAGCTTCCTGGCCAGCATCTGGCTGCTCCGACGCCCAGCCCCGGCCCCGATCCGCATCGTGCCCCCTCCCACCCCAGCCCCCACGCCCACCGCAACCCCGATATGGCTGCAGGTCTATCTCACCGGCGCGGTCCGCGCCCCCGGGGTCTACACTGTGCCGCAAGGCCTGCGGGTCTGGGCGCTCCTGGAGCAGGCCGGGGGCCCTCAGGCCGATGCGGATCTCGAGGCCCTCAACCTGGCCGCACCGGTTACCGACGGAATGCACCTGCACGTGCCCCGGCGTGGGGAACGGCCGGCGACGCCCGCCTTTTCCACCCGCCTGGATCTGAACACGGCCTCCGTGGAGGAACTGGAGCGGCTGCCCGGCATCGGGCCCCGGACCGCACAGGCGATCGTGGACTATCGACTCAAGCACGGTCCCTTCCGGCGCCTGGAGGATCTCCTGGCCGTCCCTGGCATCGGCCCGGCCACCCTGGAGCGGATTCGCCCGCTGGTGACGCTCGGCCCTTTCCCTTAAGCGATGGCGCGGATCGCCACCGCCGACGAGCCCACAGGAGTTGGAAGAGGATCTCCCGCGAGGCCTTGCTGTTCCAAAGGGGAACGGATAAAGTTAATAGGACGGGGCGAGATTTTACGGCTCTCAACCCGTGTCGGACCCAGAGGAGCGATTATGGCGTTCACCGTGGAAGACTTCCAGGATCTTCTGGCGCTGCTTCGAGCGCACCCCGATTGGCTGGGACAGCTGCGAGCGCTGATCCTGACCGAGGAGCTGTTGCGCCTGCCAGCGGAGTTCCGGGCCTTCCGGGAGGAGATGGAGGCCTTCCGGCGGGAGACGGAAGTAAGCTTCCAGCAAGTGGAGGCCCAGATCGCCGCCCTGGTCGAAGCTCAGCGGCGGCACTATGAGGAGTTCGTCGCCCATCGGGCCGAAACCGACCGCCGCTTCGCCGAACTGGCCGAAGCTCAACGCCGCACCGAGGAGCGGGTAGGACGGCTGGAGGAGGCAGTGACCGCCCTGGCCGAAGCCCAGCGGCGCACCGAGGAGCGCGTGGGGCGGCTGGAGGAAGCAGTGACCGCC
>JAUQQB010000575.1 GCA_030550075.1 Chloroflexota bacterium
CCCCATGGCCCTTTGGGCCGTGGGGAGGGGGGAGAAAGGGGGGTGGGGCCATTGGCCCACACCCTCTTATATCCTCAAAACAAATCTGGATGAAGCAGTAGAAGCTTTAAGGACGAAGGTGGGCAATGGCGCGTGATCTGCTTTACGATGCGGGGTGTTCTTTATGCGCCGCCCTGGCTCGGGAGGTGGAGGCCCTGAGCGAAGGGCGGCTGCGAGTGCAAAGTCTCCGGGAACCGGAGGTCCAGGCCCTGCTGGACCGGGTTCGGCCGGGCTGGCGATGGGAGCCGATGCTCCTGGAGGAAGAAGGGAAGCGAGTTCGGGTCTATGCGGGCCTGGGGATGCGAATGCGCCTAATCCGGGTCCTGGGACCGGCGCGGGCGTGGCGGGTGGCGCAGCTCGTGGCTCGTTTCGGAGGGCCGGCGCTGGGCGTGGATTGGGAGCGGCGTAACTTCCTTCGCCGTGCTATATGGACCTTTTGTGTTCTGCTCCAGATCCCGTTCCCGCTTCAGAAAATCTCTCGCTGGAGCACTTCACTGGCGGAGCCCCATTGTCCATGCATCCAAACTTATATCCACTGGGAGCCCTATTGTGGGAATCCCTGCTCCGCTCTACAGCGCCGACGGCATGTTCTCCAACGCTCTTGTGATCCATGCTACTGCGGATGTCATAGCGTGTGTTGCACACAATGGACACTGGTGTCGGCAACCTGCGAGGCATGCGATTGTGTGTGCGACCAGGTTGGCCCATGCTGCGGCTGTCCTTATGGTTCTATTTGTTGCGATTGTTGTGTTTACAGCTGCAGTTATTAAGCATCATGTTGCGAAGGGAACACTGACAGGGGAGATAAGGAGCTGGAGCGAAATCCCTTCCTTGGTTTCCGCTGGCCAGGTGTTTGAGGGGAGAGGCCTTCAGGGCCCTCTCGATATGATGCCGAACAGAGTGGAAGATCGTTTCCTGGGCGGGACAAAAGTCGATAGCAAGGGGGATCTATGCGGTTCCTATTGCTCATCCGTATAGCGGGGATCGGCACGGGATTTCTCATCCTGGCCGCCTGTAATGTTCCGAAGGAGGGGACGATGCCCGTTTCTCCGGTGCTTCAAGAGCATGGCATCCTGTATGTGCGTTCGGAGTATGAGCAGAGGCCTGGTGTTTCCATCTATGAAGCCGCCCAACCCGGCGGCGCTCCGGAACGCTGGTTCACGACCACGTATGAGTTCTGGATCGATCCGGGGAATCCGTGGCGCTTCCGCCGGGTGACCACCGAATGGTTGCCGGATGGCCCCCATATCCGGGATGGGATGGGCTCCGACGGAGAGACCGGATGGTGGGAGCTGGACGTGGCGCGCGGGATCACTGTTCCGGTCTATCATTCCGGCCGCCCCCCGCAATCCAATGCGCGCTGGCTGGAGACCTTCACAGTTCGCCCGGCTGTTTTAAGGCTGTTGCAGCCGGAGACTGCAGAGCGACTTCAGGAGGAGGAGCGCGCTCCCTGGGGGAGGGTGGAAACCTGGCGGTATCGCCCCGCGCCCGGGGCGCCATGGATCACGATCACGGTTCGGGTCGAGGAGCCTCGCATTCGCGTGCAGGAGGAATCCCCGAATGCCCTGGGGGAGACCAATCGTTTACGGATTGTGGAATGGCGGTGGCTGGAGGAAGGCGCTTTGCCCCCTGATTTCTGGCTGCGCCCTCCGGAGCCTCCTATCCCGCCCCAGGAACAACCCGGATCGAGCCGTTCATTGCCGATCTTTCCTCTCGGGGATTTCAGGGGCCGGGCAGGCGGCTTGATCCCGGGTCTCTTTTAACTTCCTTGCCGCGGCCTCAAAGGTTGTGGGGAAGAGAAGGGGCTTGTCTTCCATTCGCCTGGGGTGGACCCATTGGCGATTCGCCGAATCTACGCGGGAAGGATCTGTGACTTTCCCCGGATCCGGGCGCTGCCGGGCCGGGCACCCCGGAAAGCTGCCCGCGCGATTGCCGGGCGAAGCCTTCACCGGCCCTGGTTTCCCTCGCCGGCCTCCCGAAGCGCCGTGA
>JAUQQB010000576.1 GCA_030550075.1 Chloroflexota bacterium
GGGGGGATAAAGGGGGGTGGGGCCATTCCACCTCTTCTCGCGAGCCCCGAACTGCGTAACTCCTGGTGATGGATCCTCAACTGACCCGGGTCACATACTCCCCGGTCCGCGTATCCACCCGGATGATGTCCCCCTCGTTGACGAAGAGGGGAACCCGAAGCCGATAGCCGGTTTCCACCACCACCCACTTATCCGCTCCGGAGGCCGTGTCGCCTTTTACCCCCGGCTCGGCCTCCACGACCTGCAGGTCCACGGTCACCGGCAGCTCCACACCCAGGGGCTCGCCTTCGTATTCCCGCAGGATCAGCGTGATCCCCTCCTTCAGAAAGTTCACCGCCTCCCCCAAACGCTCCGCGGGGACCGGGATCTGTTCGTAAGTTCGGGTGTCCATCATGTAGTACAGATCGCCGTCCCGATACAGGAACTGGACCTCCCGGTTCTCCACCCGGATGTCCTGCACCCGATCCCCGGAGAGAAATGTCTTATCAATGATGGCTCCGGTGCGCAGGTTGCGCAGTTTGGTCCGGATGAAGGCGTTCCCCCGGCCAGGCTTGTGATGCTGATACTCCAGGACCTCATAGATCTGACCGTCCAGGATGAACGTGGTCCCCTTCCGCAGGTCATTCACATCGATCATCGGTCCATCCTCCCGAACATGACGGGTTTATGGAAGTCCGACCCCTCCCATCGCCGATCCTGCGACTGTCTGGACTCCTGATCCGAAGCGCATTATAAAAAAGAGGAGAAGGCCCGTCAAAGTCATATCGGGTTCGTCTTTCATAGGAGGTTCAGCCCCATGCCGGAATTCTTCACGGTGCTGCCGCCGGAGAAGGCGCTGGAGCAGCTTCGTGCTTATCTCTCCCCGCTCTCCCCGGAAACCGTGCCGCTGGCCCGGGCTCTGGGGCGGGTCCTGGCGCGGCCGATCTTCGCCCCGGAGCCCCTTCCCGCGTTTCCCCGCAGCACCGTCGACGGCTATGCCGTGCGGGCGGCAGACACGTTCGGGGCCACGGAAAGCCTCCCTGCCTATCTGCGCATCGTGGGCGAAGTCCCCATGGGCCGGGCCCCCGGGTTGTCTATCCGCCCCGGCGAAGCCGCCCTGATTCACACCGGCGGGATGCTCCCGGAAGGGGCGGATGCCGTGGTGATGCTGGAACGAACCCAGCAACTGGACGCGGAAACCATCGAGGTGTTACGGCCGGTCGCCCCGGGGGAGAATGTGATCGGGGTGGGTGAGGACATCTCCACGGGGGCCCTGGCCTTCCCCGCCGGCCATCGCCTTCGCCCTCAGGACCTGGGGGCGCTGGCTGCGCTGGGGATCGTGGAAGTCCCGGTGGTGCACGCGCCCCGGGTGGCCATCCTCGGCAGCGGGGATGAGATCGTTCCCCCCGAGCAGACGCCCCAGCCCGGGCAGGTTCGAGATGTCAACACCTTCTCGTTGATCGGCCTGATCCGCCAGCACGGCGGGGAGCCGATCCCCTATGGGATCGCGCCGGATCGGCTGGAGATCCTGGAACGGATGGCCCGGGAAGCCTTCGAGGCGGCGGATGTGCTGGTGTTCACGGCCGGCAGCTCCGTGAGCACCCGGGATCTCACGGCCACTGTGATCGAGCGTCTGGGCCCGCCAGGGATCCTGGCCCATGGGCTGGCTATCCGTCCCGGGAAACCTACCCTGATTGCCTTCTGCCGTGGAAAGCCGGTCCTGGGGCTGCCGGGCAACCCGGTCTCGGCCTTCGTCGTCGCCCGCATGCTGCTCGTCCCGCTGCTTTATTTCCTCCAGGGCCTGGAGCCCCCGGCCCCTGTCCTTCAACCCGCCCGTCTGACCCATAACATCCCCTCCGCCCCAGGGCGCATCGACTGGGTGCCGGTTCGGCTGATCCAGCGTGAGGGAGCGTGGTGGGCAGAGCCGTTGTTCGGAAAAAGCAATATGATCTTCACCCTGGCCCGATCGGACGGCCTGGTGATGGTTCCCCTGGACCTGAACGGCCTTCAGGCGGGGGATGAGGTGGAAGTCTGGCGATGGGA
>JAUQQB010000577.1 GCA_030550075.1 Chloroflexota bacterium
GCTTCGCGGGAGCTCTGAATGGAATGTGGCCCGGCTGAATAGTTACGTTTTGGGTAAAATGAAAATGTGGACGGCTTCTCTCCTCGTGGTCCTTCGGGCTGCTGAGGCAGAGAATCGCCTTTTCGTCCTCCTGCCCACGAGCTTATGGGAAAGACAACGCGCGATGGTGGTGCGTGGCGAACGCCGCACCACCATCGCCTTTTGCTGAAACACCCTTAACCCGGGTTGCCGGATACGGAGGTCGGATCCATGGTCGCCGTGCGCGCCTTCATTGCCGTCGAGATGCCTCCAGAGCTTCAGAAACGCCTGGCTGAGGTGCAGGACCGCCTGCGTCGGGAGCTCCGGGACCTGCCAATCCGGTGGGTCCGGCCGGAAAGCATTCACCTCACCCTGAAGTTCCTCGGGATGATCCCGGCCTCCCATGGAGATGAAATCGTCGCGGCGCTGCGGGGGCTGGCCCTGGAGCGGGGACCATTTACGTTTTTAGTGGAGGGAATTGGCTGCTTCCCGGACCTCCGGCATCCCCGGGTGATCTGGGTGGGAATCTCCGATCCTACCCGGGCGCTGGCCGCCTTTCAGCGTCTGGTGGAGGCCAGCATGCAGAAACTGGGTTATCCTCCCGAAGATCGCCCCTACCAGCCCCATCTGACACTGGGACGGGTCGGCCGGGAGGCGGCTCCGGCCCATTACCGACGGATCGCAGAGGTGATCGAACGAACAACTGTAGGACAGTTGGGAGAGGTGCATGCGGTGGAGATCGTCTTGATGCGGAGTGATCTCCATCCTCAAGGAGCAGTTTATACGCCCATCGCCCGTGTCCCGTTACGGGGAAGCCCTTAGGGCTTGACCGATGCCGTTTTGTTGGCCCTCACCACCCGGGCTCTCCTGTAGCCCGAAGGGCTACAGGGAGGGGAAAACGATCATGTTCTTGTGCGGTGGGGCGCCGAAAGCGCCCCACCGCACAAGAGCCTTTCTCAGATTAAGGAGAGCTCTCACTCCTCCAGAATGTTCTCCAAGAACGTGACCGAAACCGGGCGGCCTCGAGCATCCAGAGAAACGGAGGCCAGATCAACGCGCCAGCAGGGTTCTGGGCCTTCCAACTGCCCCAGGTAGGCGAGGGCGGTTTGCAGCAGGTGCCGGCGCTTGCGCGGGGTCAGGCTTTCTTCAGGAAGCCCGAAACGATCATTCCGCCGGGCGCGGACCTCGATGAAGCGCAGCCATCCCTCTCCTTCCACGATCAAATCGATCTCTCCAAAGGGCGAGCGCCAGTTTCGGGCCCGAATGGAGTATCCCTGAGCCTCCAGATGGGCCGCCACGAAGGCCTCCGCTGCGGCCCCCAGGGATCGCCGGGAAAGACGACGCGGGCTCATCGTCCCTCCGGCTGCCCTTTCAGGTGGAGCGAAACATCGGCCAGCCGGAAGCCATGGCCTCGAACGGTGAGGATATAATCGTGGTTCGGATCCGCCTGGGCCAACCGTTCCCGCAAGCGGCGAATGAGGGCATCCAGCGCCTGCTCCGTGACCCCGCGGGGGTCCTCCTCCGGCCAAATGTAAGTGACCAGCTCATCCCGCGAGACCACAGCGCCCCGGGCGATGGCCAGTCGCTCCAGCGCGCGGAATTGCGCAGGGGAAAGGGGGGGATCCACCTCTTGGCCATTCACCCACACCCGTCGGGCTGCTCGATCGATCAGAAGCCCGGGGACCAGGGGAGGGATCGGGGCGGATTCCAGGGGGAGTGTCACTTCGGCGCTGACGAACCGCATGCGCACGCAAAGAGCGAGGGCAATCTCATCGCCATCCTTCAGACGCTGGGGGGTAAAGGGCGTCAACGGCTGACCATTGATAAAAGTTCCATTTTTGCTGCCCAGGTCCTCGATGTAGTAACCATCGGCTTCCCGCTTGAGGCGGACATGCTGGCGGGAGATCTGCCGTTCCGGCAACACCAGGTCGCATGTCTCACTGCGACCAATGAGCAGGACTTCCTGGTCGACGGGCCAGCGCTGTCCCGCCAGCTGTCCTTCTG
>JAUQQB010000578.1 GCA_030550075.1 Chloroflexota bacterium
TTCCACCCCACCACCCTTGAGGTCGTGGGGAGGAAGGATAAAAATTTTTGAGGTGGGGAGGGCTGCCTTCGGCGGCCCTCCCCACCTCAAAAAGCCCCTCACCGTAATTACGCAACCAGTCTATCGAATAAGGCTTGGGAAATAGGGACTCATAGAGAAGGGGAATGGCCCCTCTGTTTTACAGAATCATTCGCTGTGGCCCCTCGTTTGGGGGTTGGGTCGGGGGCCTTCGGCCTCCAACCCAACCCCCAACCCCTTGATCATGTGAGCGCAACCTGCTACTTGAACCCCCTTCCCGGCCGAGCGGGAGCAGCTCCTCCCTTTCTCTCTACGGGAGACGAGTAACAATCTACCGGAAGAATGGGAAGGGGAAACCGCCCCGGCCCGCTTTCATCTGCTTCATCAGGCGTTGCAGCTGGCGGAACTCGTTGAGCAGCTGATTGACCTCCTGGACCGTGGTGCCACTGCCACGCGCGATCCGCCGTTTGCGGCTGGCGTTAAGGATCTCCGGATTACGACGCTCCTCAGGCGTCATCGAGTTGATAATGGCCTCGATGCGCTTGAACTGGCGATCCGCATCCTCCGGTGAGACCATATGGATCAGCTGCTGGTAGCCGGGCAGCAGCTCCAGCAATTGCGAGAGCGGGCCCATTTTCCGCATCATCCGCAGCTGTTCCCGGAAATCCTCCAGCGTGAGCTCGGCCCGTGTTAGCTTGCGAGCCATCTCCGCTGCCTTCTCCGCCTCCACCGCCTCCTGGGCCTTCTCGATCAGGGCCAGTACATCCCCCATCCCCAGGATCCGGGAGGCCAGGCGCTCCGGCTGGAACGACTCCAGCTGGTCGGGCTTCTCCCCCACCCCGATGAACTTAATCGGCACCCCGGTGACCGCCCGGATGCTGATGGCCGCCCCGCCCCGGGCGTCGCCATCCAGCTTGGTCAGGATCAGGCCCGTCAGCCCCAGGCGCTGATGGAACGCCTCGGCCGCTCGCACTGCATCCTGTCCAGTCATTGCATCGACCACCAGCAGGATCTCTCCTGGGTGAATGGCGTCCCGAATGGCTTCCAACTCGCGCATCATCTCGTCATCGATATGAAGCCGGCCGGCCGTATCCAGGATCGCCAGGGTGTGCCCATGCTCCCGGGCGAACCGCAGGCTGCGGCGGGCCATGGCGACCGGGTCCGCCTCCGGCCCTTCCTGGTAAACGGGGATGTTCAGCTGCCGACCCAGGACCTCCAGCTGAGTGATCGCGGCCGGGCGGTAAACATCCGCCGCCACCAGGAGCGGCCGCTGCCCGGTTTTGCGCAAACGCAGGGCCAGCTTCGCCGCCGTGGTGGTTTTCCCGGACCCCTGGAGGCCCACCAGCATCACGATATGAGGTGGAGATCCGGCCAGGCGGATTGGGGCCGGGCTCCCCAGGGTTTTCACCAGCTCCTCGTAGACGATCTTGATTACCTGTTGCGCCGGGGTGAGGCTCCGGGTGACCTCCGCCCCGACCGCGCGCTCCCGCACCCGGGCCAGGAAATCGCGGACGACCGTGTAATGGACATCCGCCTCCAGGAGGGCGAGGCGGATCTCCCGGAGGGCCGCGTCCACATCCGCCTCCGTTAACACCCCCCGCCGCCCCAGGCGGTCGAAGATCTGCTGGAATTTCTGGGTCAGACCCTCAAACATCACGGATCCCCTCCTTCGGGGAACTCCTGCGTTCGTCAAAAGCTCGGCTACGGATCGACAGGTGCAAAGCCCGCCAGGAAATTATAACACAAAGATTCCAATTCCTGTCTCCATGCCATAGAGGCCCGGGGCTTTTCAATGGACTTACATCGTTGGCCTCTGCCCAGGAGGGATTGAGGGACCCCTTCCCCCTTTATCCCCCCTCCCCGCGACCTTTCGGCCGCGGGGAGGGGGGATCACGTTTATTTTCGGACTGGGATGGGCACCGGAGGCGCCCGTCCCAGCCCAAAAGACCTTAGAAAGAAGGTCAACTGCGTAACTCTGTAAGATTATTGATAGGACTT
>JAUQQB010000058.1 GCA_030550075.1 Chloroflexota bacterium
AGAAAGGGGGGTGGGGCCATTCCGTCCCACCTTTAGAGCTTTCAACTGCGTAACTCCTAGCTGTTTTGAATAGCTTCGCCCGCCTTTGAAACCTCTTCACTTTGTGGGGCGCAAATCCATTCCCCTCGATCCAACGGACAGCCCGAGGGGCTTGGATCCTGGCGCACATTTTCCCCTCAGGAGGTGCCTATGAAAGCAGCACGGCTTTACGAATATGATCCCCACTTGAACGTCCAGCTTCGGATCGAGGTTGTCCCCGAGCCCAAAATCGCTTTTCCGAATGAGGTGATCGTCCGCATCGGGGCAGCGGGCCTCTGCCGGACAGACCTGCACATCATTGAGGGCGTGTGGCGCAACATCCTGGATCCGGAGGGCAAGTTGCTCCCTTATATCCCCGGCCATGAGAACGCTGGCTGGGTGGAGGAAGTGGGGAGCGCGGTGACCTCAGTGAAGCCCGGGGATGCCGTGATCTGTCACCCTCTGCGAACCTGTGGGGTGTGCTTCGCATGTCGAATGGGGGAGGATATGTATTGCGAGAACGGTGTCTTCCCCGGCCTGAATGCCAATGGAGGATTCGCGGAATATCTGGTCACTAACGAACGGGCCCTGGTCAAGCTCCCCGAGGGCGTGGCCCCAGCGGATGTGGCTCCACTGGCCGATGCCGGCCTCACGGCCTACCGCGCCGCGAAACGAGCGGCAAAGCTGCTCCCTCCGGGCACTTTCTGTGTGATCATCGGCATCGGAGGCCTGGGCCACATTGCCCTCCAGGCACTCCGCGCCCTCTCCAGCGCCCGCATCATTGCCGTGGACATCTCGGAATCGGCCCGGCGGCTGGCCCGGGAGCTGGGGGCGGATGAGGCCCTCGCCGGCGGTCCGGACTTGGTGGCCGAGGTCCGCGAGCGGACGAAGGGCGGCGCCCACGTAGTCCTCGATTTCGTCGGCGAGGCGGGGGTAGAGCAACAAGGCTGGCAGATGCTGCGCCGAGGAGGCACGCACTTCATCATCGGCTATGGCGGAAAGCTGGAGGTCCCCACGGTGCAGATGATTTTCAACGAGATCACCCTCGCCGGGAGCCTGGTGGGGAATTACATGGAGCTGGTGGAGTTGATGGACCTCAACGCCCGCGGGCTGGTGAAGGTGCATACTCAGCAGTATCGTCTGGATCAGATCAACCAGGCCATTGATGATTTCAAAAACCGCCGCTATGTCGGCCGGGCGGTGATCATCCCATAAGCTCCTGTCCGCAGATCCAGGGGAAACGCTTCGAGCGCTGTGGACAGCGAAGTGCTCGCATGTTCTAAAAAATCCCGCAGGAGGCCCTCATGTTCCCAGCACCATTCGAATATGCGTCCCCATCGACGCTGGATCAGGCGGTCCACCTCCTTCAGCAGTATGGCCCGGATGCTCGGCTCCTTGCCGGGGGACAAAGCCTGATCCCGATGATGCGCTTCCGGCTGGCCAACCCCAGGGTCCTTATTGACCTCAACCGTATCCCCGGCCTGGACTTCCTGGAGGAGGATCGGGGGGTCTTGCGCATCGGTGCTATGGTCCGCCATCGCGTCATGGAACGCGCCATGCTGATCCGGCAGCGTTACCCGCTTCTGGCGGACACTGCACGGGTGGTCGCGGATCCCATCGTGCGCAACCGGGGCACGGTGGGAGGATCCATCGCCCATGCGGACCCCGCTGGGGATTGGGGGGCGGCCCTTCTGGCGGCGAAGGCGGAGGTCGTGATCACTGGCCCGAAGGGCCGACGGATCAGCCAGCGCACGATGCCCCTGGCGGAGTTCTTCACGGGTCCCTTTATGACCGCGCTGGAGCCCGGCGAGATCGTGACGGAGATCCGGGTGCCTGCCTCCGGGCCGCGAGAGGCCGGGGCGTATCTCAAGATCGAGCGCAAGGTGGGCGATTTCGCCGTGGTCGCCGTGGGGGTTCAGATCGCTCTGGATGCCGATGGAGTTTGCCGGAAAGCCGGCATTGGGCTCTGCGCCGTCGGGCCCACTTCCATGCGGGCCCAGGAGGCGGAGGAGTGGCTGATCGGCAAACGTCTGGACGAAAACGCGATCGCCCGGGCGGGGGAGCTGGCGGCCGAAGCTGCCCAGCCGACCAGCGATACCCGCGGGCCCGCCGAATACAAGCGGGATATGGTGCGCGTCCTGACGATCCGGGCCCTTCGGAAAGCCCTGGAGCGCATTCCAATGGCCTGACGCTTTGCCCTCATCATCCGGGGGACTCGAATCCGGTTCCTCTTCACACCATCTGAAAGGAGGAAACCATGCCTGCGCGCAAAGGCAAGCGAGCGGCTGGAGCGCCGCGTCGAGCAGCCCCTCGCAAGGCCGCAGTGGCCGTCCAGCCCGCTGCCCGCCATCGGATCCATGTGACGGTAAACGGCCGTCCCTATGAGGCGGAGGTAGAGGCTCGCACGCTTCTGGTGTATTTCCTCCGCGACATGCTGGGGCTCACGGGGACCCATGTGGGTTGTGACACGACCAGCTGTGGGGCGTGCACGGTCCTCGTGAACGGGCAGCCGGTCAAGAGCTGCACGATGTTCGCAGTCCAGGCCGACGGGGCAGAGATTTTGACCGTGGAAGGCCTGGCCAGGGACGGCGAGCTGCATCCTCTGCAGAAAGCGTTCTGGGAGGAACATGGCCTCCAGTGCGGCTTCTGCACGCCCGGCATGCTGATGACCGCTTACGCTTTCCTCGATGAGAACCCGCATCCCAGCGAGGAGGAGATCCGCATCGCTATCTCCGGCAACCTGTGCCGGTGCACCGGATATATGAACATCGTCAAGGCCATCCAGCGCGCCGCCCAGGCGATGGCCGCTCGCTGAGCACAATTTCCGTTCCTTGGAGGTCAGCATGGCGACTCCAGAGCAAGCTCATGTCATTCTGGGTCATTCGGTCCGCAGGAAGGAAGACATTCGCTTCATCCAGGGCCGCGGCCGCTATCTGGATGATATCGTCCTGCCTCGCATGGCTTATATGGCGCTGGTGCGCAGCCCTTACGCCCATGCCCGCATCCGTTCCATCCGAACGGATGTCGCCAAAGCGATCCCCGGCGTGCTGGCCGTGATCACCGGAGAGGACCTGGAGGAACTGGGCCTCGCCTGGATGCCCACCCTGGCCGGGGACAAGCAAATGGTGCTGGCCGTTGGCAAGGCGCTCTTCCAGTATCAGGAGGTCGCCGCGGTGGTGGCGGAAACCCGGGAGGCGGCTGTGGATGGCGCTCAAGCGGTAGAGGTGGATTATGAGCCCCTCCCGGTGGTGGTGGACCCCTTCAAGGCGCTGGAGCCGGATGCGCCGATCCTGCGGGAGGATCGGGAGCAGAAGACCAACCACATCTGGCATTGGGAGGTAGGGGGTCGGGAGGCAACGGAAGAAGCCCTGCGCCGGTCGGATGTAGTGATCCGTGAACACATTAAATTCCAGCGGGTACACCCCGCTCCCCTGGAGCCGTGCGGCTGCATCGCGGACTTCGATCGGATCACCGGCCGGCTCACCCTCTACGTGACCTCCCAGGCACCCCATGCCTACCGGACATTGCTGGCGCTGGTGGCCAAGCTGCCGGAGCATATGATCCGGGTGATCTCGCCGGATGTCGGTGGGGGCTTTGGCAACAAGGTGGCGGTCTATCCAGGCTATGTATGTGCCATTGTGGCCTCGATCATGCTGGGGCGTCCGGTGAAGTGGGTGGAAACGCGGACGGAGAACCTGACCTCCACCTCCTTCGCCCGGGACTACCATATGACGGTGGAATTAGGGGCCGCCCGGGACGGGAAAGTGATGGCCCTGCGAGTGAAGACGCTGGCCGATCATGGGGCCTTCGATGCCTCCGCGAACCCCAGCCGCTTCCCCGCCGGCCTCTTCAGCATCTGCACCGGATCCTACGATTTCCCGGTGGCCTTTGCCGAGGTGGATGCGGTCTACACCAATAAGGCTCCCGGCGGGATCTCCTATCGGTGTTCATTCCGGGTGACGGAGGCTTCCTATCTGATCGAGCGGGCGATGGACATCCTGGCCGACGAGCTGGGGATCGATCCGGCAGAGCTACGGCGCCGGAACTTTATCCCGCCAGAGAAATTCCCCTACCGTTCCGCTCTGGGCTGGACCTATGACAGCGGCGACTATGTAGCGGCCCTCGACCGCGCGCTGCAATTAATCGGCTATGAGGAGCTCCGGCGCGAGCAGGAGGAGCAGCGGCGCCGGGGCGAGCTGATGGGCATCGGCATCTCCTCCTACACAGAGATCGTGGGGGCCGGGCCGAGCCATACCTTCGACATCGCCGGCCTGAAGATGTTTGATAGCTGCGAGATCCGAGTCCACCCCACCGGCAAGATCCTGGCCCGCTTCGGCACTCGCCATCAGGGACAGGGCCACGAGACCACCTATGCCCAGATCGTGGCCCACGAGCTGGGGGTCTCGGTGGAGGATGTGCTGGTGGAGGAAGGGGACACCGACACGGCCCCTTACGGCCTGGGCACCTATGCCAGCCGCAGCACCCCGACCGCCGGGGCGGCGGCGGCCATGTGCGCCCGCCGCATCCGGGAGAAGGCCCGGAAGATCGCCGCGCATCTGCTGGAGGCCGCTGAGGAGGATGTGGTCTGGGAAGAGGGCCGTTTCGTCGTCCGCGGCGTTCCCGGAAAGTCCGTGACCTTCCCTCAGATTGCCTTCGCTGCTTACACCAACCCGCCGCCCGGGACGGAGCCGGGGCTGGAGGCGGTGTATTACTACGATCCGCCGAACATGACCTTCCCCTTTGGGACCTATGTATGCGTGGTGGATATCGATAAGGGGACCGGGCAGGTAAAGATCCGCCGCTTTGTGGGCGTCGATGACTGCGGGACGGTGATCAACCCGATGATCGTGGAGGGGCAGATCCACGGTGGCCTCACCGAGGGCTTCGCCATCGCCTTTATGCAGGAGATCGCCTACGATGAGAACGGCAACTGCCTTTCCTCGAACTTCACGGAATACCTCATCCCTACCGCCGTGGAAACCCCGCGCTGGGAGCTAGACCGAACGGTCACGCCGTCCCCGCACCATCCTCTGGGGGCGAAGGGAGTTGGCGAGTCCTCCAATGTGGGCTCCCCAGCGGCTTTCGTGAATGCTGTTATAGATGCCCTGTCCCACCTGGGGGTGCGGCACATCGATATGCCCATCACCCCGTGGAAGATCTGGAAGATCCTGCGGGAGCATGGGATTGTCGAATGAGGAACGTTCAGGGTAAGGGATCGCCTTCGGCGGTCTCTCACCTCGAAAAACGCGAGCTCAAAGAGCTGAAGAGAAAAAAAGTGAAAGGCATGGCCTGGGCTGGGTGCTTTCAATGCTTGGTCCAGGCCCCTGTGAAACCCTGGGGAAAGGTGATCCTGGAGGCTTTCGATGAGCTGGCGCTTAAGCGGAGGAGTTCGGCTGGATGAGTTGATCCAGGACCTGGAGGCGCGGGGGGAAGCCTTTGTGATCGCCACGGTGGTGCGGCGGCAGCCCCCCGTGTCGGCGCGGGTCGGGGATCGGGCGGTGATCACGGCGGATGGGCGGATCTACGGCTGGGTGGGCGGAGGCTGCGCTCATGAGCTGATCCTTCGGGAAGCGCGGGCCGTGCTGGCGACCCGCCGCCCGCGCCTTCTGCGCATTACCCCGGAGGCGAGTGGTGAGGTTGTAGAGGAAGAGGCTCGAACGGTGGCCATGATGGCCTGTCCCAGCCGGGGGGAGCTCGAGGTGTTCCTGGAGCCATGGGTTCGTGAGCCCCAGCTGCTGATCTTCGGGGAGTCCCCGCTGGCCCACGCCCTGGCCCTGTTCGGTCAGGCCCTGGGGTATGAAGTCACCCGCGTGGTTCGCGACGAACCTTCCTCCAGGGGCTCAGAGGGAATCCGAATCGCGCGCCTGGAGGCATTGCCGGGCTTTCTCCCTCAGGATGAGCTCTATGTGGTGGTGGCTTCCATGGGACATTACGATGAGGAGGCCCTGGCGGCCGCCTTGCAGATCCATGCCCGATATATCGGCTTGGTGACCAGCCGGCGTCGGGCCCAGGCCGTCCTCGATTTCCTGCGACAGGCGGGATGGTCGGAATCGGAACTCCAGCGGGTCCGGGCTCCTGCGGGCCTGGACCTGGGGGCGGTGACCCAGGAGGAGATCGCTCTCTCGGTGATGGCGGAGATCATGCATGAGCGGCGGCGGGCCATGGCCGAACAGGCGGTTCCTCCGGAACCCCCTCCGGCGCAAGCCCGCGATCCGGTCTGCGGGATGGAGGTGGAGATCGCCTCTGCGCGTTATGTTACGGATTGGGAGGGGCAGCGCTTTTATTTCTGCTGTCCGGGCTGTCGACAGGCGTTCCTGAGGGATCCGGCTCGTTACGTGTCAGCGACTGTGCAGGGATGAAGGGGAAAAGCGATCGATGAGGGCCAAGGAGGATGGGGATAGGCGGCTTCACAGCCTGTTCCCATCCTCTTTTTGTGAATATGCAGTGAACGCTTTCCCAGAGCTTTGGAGAGAGGGGATCAAGGGAGGCAGAGCCATATTGCCTGTCTCGAAAGGCCCTCAATGATGGGGTTCCTATGGATCAGCAGTGGATCGGAGGCTGGGGAATGGAGAGGCATGATGTGTGCGGGATCGTCCTGGCTGCAGGGCGCTCCCGCCGCCTGGGGCGTCCGAAGCATCTGCTGCCCTGGGATGGTCGGACTGTGCTAGAGCATATCGTGGCTCAAATCCGGCATCTGCCGCTTCAACCGGTGGTGGTGGTCCTGGGTCCGCAAGCCGCTTCGCTGGCCCCCCGTCTGGAGGCTCTCGGGGCGATCCCGGTGAGGGTGCCGGAGGGGGCGCAAGCATGCGCCGTCTCGATCCGCACCGGATTACAGGCGGTGCGGGAGGCGGAGGCTGCGATGTTCTTCCTGGGAGATCAACCGACCCTGTCCTTATCTGCCCCAGAGGCTCTTTTAAACGGATGGCGGGAGCGGGATCGGCCCTTTCAGGTCGTCCGCTATCGGGAGGGCCGTGGGCATCCCATTCTCATCGCCCAGGCATTGTTCGAGGTTCTGGGAGCACGGACAGGAGAGAAAATCCTCTGGGAGCTGATGGAGGAACATCCGGACTGGGTGGCGGAGGTCCCCATCGATCTTCCGCTTCCGCGAGATATTGATACCTGGGAGGATTACCTGGCCCTCCGGGCGGAGGCCGGGTTACCACCGGTGGATTTCTGAGCCTGCTGCGTTCTCCCCCTTCCCACAGCCCTTTTGGGCCGTGGGGAGGGTTTTTCATGCTTCTACGCAGCGGCGCAATCAATCTTCTACTCATGGTCTTTGGGGCCTGGACGAGCGCTGAAGGCGCCCGTCCCAACAACTTCCTCGGCCTTCACGCTTCAAGTTCCTCATATAGACGCTCGCCCCGATGGAGCCGCTCGGCGATGCGGTAGGTCTGCTCCTGGGCCCGTCGCGTCGGGGCATGGGCGGCCAGATAGCGGGCGGCAGCGATCAGGATGAAATTCCCCAGACGGGTTCCTCGCCAGATGGCAAACTGCTGGAAGGCCGCTTCCATCATCTGGATCGTATGGAAGTTCCGATCCTCCCGCAACAGCCCATGACCCAGGGCGGCCAGCAAACGTCCCGTCTCCTCCCCATTATGGAGATAACCCGCCACGATCGATGCCACTTCCTGCACCGCAGCCTGCTGATTCAGAAGGGCGGCGAGGCGCTTCTCGAATCCGTCAGGATCCTCGATCCCGATATCAGGCTTTGGGAGAGGGGCTGGTGGGATATTCAGGAATCGATCCAGATAAACACTCATCGCAGCATCGAAGACCCCTCGCAGAAGGGCAGGAGAGGGGAACCGGCGCATCGCCTGATGAACCGCGTTGGCGAAGCTGAACGTATGCAGAGCGGTGTCCCAATCCCCGAACTCGTTATGCAGGGAAAACTGGGCGATCCGCAGGGCCGCGGCGACAGCAACTGCTCCAGCGACCTCCGCCCATGGTGCCCCTGCCTGAAGGGCCTCCAGCAGCGCCTCAATAATGGCCGCTGGATCCTCCCCCATCAGCACCGGGAGCAACGCCTCCGGTCCGGTCCATTCTCCCTCTGAGGATCGGCCTGTCGGGGGAAGGGTAGGCAGCGCTTCAAAGGCTCGCTCCAGGATCGCCACCAGATCCACCGGATGGCGCCAGGCGGTGTTCTCTTCCATGCGCTCCCCGTTCGCCAGAACCGGGACGAGGCTGGTCAGCACCGGGCCTGCTTGTTCCCAGCCCGCGATCTCCAGTGCTTCGAAAGCTTTGTTCGCGAAGTCCAGGGCATGACCGGCCGATAGGTAACGGTGATCCGTGGCTGCGGTGAAAATCATCTCCGCGATGACGGCCGGGGGGAACCCGGCTTCGATGGCGGAAGCCAGGCAGCGTTCTGCTCCCTCTGTATCCCGCACCTCCACGAACTGTCGGAACCATCGGTGGAGCCGCTCGGCGTCTGGATTGGAGTCAGGGAGCGGACGGATCTGGAAGCGGGGTGGGGTGCCTTCGCTGTCCCCGGCCACCGCCGCCAGGCCGTGATACAGCGCGCGGGGGCGATCATAGGGATCCAGAAGAGGAAGCATGTTCATCATCGCTGTGAGGATCGTCAGCCCGGGTCCCCAACCGGCCTGCCGATGGCGCACGCCGAAGTCGAGCCCGACCCGGAAGATCGCCACCGGGTCCTCCCCCAGATCCAGGAGGCGCAGGATGGATTTGGCCAGGACCAGCGGCAGATCATGTTTCAGACCATCCTCCAGCCGGGCCCAGGATTGGATACGCCAATCCCTGGAAGGGCGGAGGTTCACCCACACCTCATCCCCGCGGATCTCCACCGGGAACACGATCAGGTCATCCGCCCACAGGTCGAACGTGCCGCCCGTCCGCAGATCGAATCGGGCGTGATGCCAGTGGCAGGTCAGCAGGCCATCGCGCAGGGTTCCTCGATGGAGGGGGAAGCCCATATGGGGGCACCGGTTATCCAGCGCGTAGATGCGATCTCCCTCCGCGAACAGGGCGATCGTGTGATGGCCGGCCTGGACGACCATGGCCCCTGCCGCCTGCACCTCCGAGACCCGGGCCACCTGAACCCAGGTATCCAATGGCGTGTTCATCCCGTTTCCCTTCACTTTAGGAATTGCGCAGTTCGTTCTCTCAGGAGGCCTTGGCGGCGGAGCGGGCCCCGAAGCCCCGTTCCGCCGCCTCCCAGGGAGGGGAATATTCGGATAGGCTCTAAGGCTCAGGTCCAGTTCTCCAGCACCGCCTTCACCTTGCTCATAAAGGCATCCGCCTGGGCGCCGTCGAGGATACGGTGGTCGAAGGTGAGGGTGAGGTAGACCATCGGGCGGATGGCCAGTACATCCCCCTGTGGGGTTTCCAGGACCACCGGTCGCTTGTGGACACGGCCCACGCCCATAATGGCGCACTGAGGCTGGTGGATGATGGGGGTTGCGAAGAGGCTGCCCGAGACGCCGTGGTTGGTAATGGTGAAGGTCCCTCCCTGGATCTCGTCCGGCTTTAGCCGCCGTTGACGGGCCCGTTCCACCAGATCCTGGACCGCCCGGGCCAGCCCGATCAGGCTGTACGTGTCGGCGTTGCGGAGGACCGGGACGACCAGCCCCTCATCGCCCAGGGAGACGGCGAGGCCGATGTGGTAAACTTTGTAGGCCCGGATGCCCTCATCGGTCCATGTGCTGTTGACGATGGGATAGGTCTTCAGGGCGGCCACGGCGGCCGTGATGAAATAAGGCGTCAGCGTCAGCCGAACGCCCTCCCGCTCAAAGGCCGCGCGGTTGGCCTCGTAGTGGGCCATCACCCGGCTCATGTCGACCTCAAAGACCGTGGTGACATGGGGCGAGGTGTGCTTCGAGCGAGCCATGTGCTCGGCAATGGCCCGGCGCATGGAGGTGAGGGGGATGATCTCATAAGGCATCTCCGGAGCAGCGGTCGGAGACGGCGGAGGGGGGGCGGGCGCCGGCGCGGGAGGCGCGGCCGGCGCAGGGGCCACTCGCAGCACCTCCTCCGTCGGCCGGAACAGTTCTCCAGTCCCCGGCTGTTCCCACGGCGGTAGTTCCGCCGCTGGGGCGGCAGGGGCGCCGACCGGCTGCAGCTGCATCCGCTCGATGTAAGCCAGAAGATCCTTCTTCGTCACGCGACCGCCCTCGCCGGTACCGGGGATCTTTGAGAGATCAATCCCGTATTCCGCGGCCATCTTCGCCACCACCGGGGAGATCCGCGGTCCCCCTTCCCGACGGGCGGTCGGGGTCGGCTCGGGGGCAGGGGAGGGCGTAGGAGGCGCTGGGGCGGGGGCGATCGGGATCTCCGCGAGAGGCTCGATCTCACCGCCGTGGCCGATTCGGTAAGGGCGTTCCGGGACCGGCTCCCCCGGCTGTCCCAACATCGCGATCAGCGTTCCCGCTTTCAGGGTCATCCCTTCCGGGAAATAGATTTTTAACAGAGTTCCCTCGTCAGGGGCTGTCACTTCCGTGGTCACCTTATCCGTCTCCACCTCCAGGAGGGGTTCAAACCGCTGCACCCGTTCCCCCTCCCGCTTCAGCCAGCGGACGATCTTCCCTTCGACCACGCTCTCGCCGAGCTGCGGCATCACTACTGGTGTGGGCATCCCTGCGCCTCCTTCCGCAGAACGGTTGAATGCCAGTTGCCTGGGGCAAGGGTGTTTCGTGCCTGCTACGAACAGGGGCTTTTCTCGTTCATAGTAGGGCACGTGAGTGCCCGTTCTTTTTTTGAACGCTTAGGACGGGCACTCCGCTTCGCTTCGTGCCCTACTACGAACAGGGTTTTTGTTCATAGTAGGGCACGTGAGTGCCCGTTCTTTTTTGAACGCTTAGACGGGCACTCCGCTTCGCTTCGTGCCCGACTACAAACAAAGGGCTTTTCGTTCGTAGTAGGGCACGCAAGTGCCCGTTCTTTTTGTGAACGCTTAGACGGGCACTTCGCTTTGCTTCGTGCCCTACTACAAACAGGGGTTTTCT
>JAUQQB010000579.1 GCA_030550075.1 Chloroflexota bacterium
GATCGGGCCGACAACGCGGCCTCGACGACCCTCTCCGGGATCTCCATCGACTTCACGCCGCCGGCGGTTCAGGGGATCCCCGACCGCCCGCCGGATCACGGGGGCTGGTATACGGCGCCCTTCACCATCACCTGGAGCGGGCGCGACGCCCTCTCCGGGATCCGGGAATGCGACGCCCCCATCCGGTATGAGGGCCCGGACACCGCCTCGGGGAGCCTTTCCGGATCCTGCGTGGACCGGGCGGACAACGCCGGGGAGGCGGCCTTCGCCTTCCGCTACGACGCGACCCCGCCGACGATCGCCGCCGTCGTCTCCCCGACGCTTCCGGACGGCCTCAGCGGCTGGTGGGTCACGCCGCCCGTCGTGTCCTTCGCCTGTGAGGATGCGGCCTCCGGGATCGCCTTCTGCTCCCCGCCGGTCACGGTGACGGCGGAGGGGATCACCGCCGTGGTCGGGATGGCGGAGGACTTTGCCGGATGGACCTCGACCGTTTCGGCCGCCCTGAAGGTGGACCTCTCCCCGCCTTCGGCGGGGCTGGTGATGCCCGTTAGCTGGTGCTTCGCCTGCAGCGGGCCGGTCTCCATCGGGCTGCTCATGGCCGATGGAGTTTCCGGGGTGGGGAGCTGGACGCTGCGGCTGGAGGCCCATGGAAGCTGGCGAGCCTTCACCGGGACGGGCCCAGCCGGGAGCGTGGTCTGGGATGGACAGCTGGAGGGGGCGACCGTCCAGCCAGGGGATCGCGTGACGGTGACCCTGGTGGTGAGGGATGCGGCGGGCCATGAGGGATCCGCGCAGGCCTTCCTGGCCATCGCGGCGCCCTCCGCGCCGCCGCCCCTTTCGCCGCCGACGCCCGCATCCACGCCGACGCCCAGCCCAGCGCCGACGCGGATCCGGCCGGTCCGGACGCCGACGGCGACGCCGGTGCTGGGGGAGACGCCCGCTCCCGAGCCGACGCCGACCCCCGAGCCGACGCTGGCGCCCACCCCTGTTCCCGCGCCGGCGCCTCCATCGCCGGCGCCCGCGCTGGTGATGGGCGTGGTGTTCCTGGACCGGAACGGGAATGGCCTTCAGGATCCCGACGAGCCGGGGATCCCGGGTGCGGTGGTGGAGGCGGCGGGACGGCGGATCGTCACCGGCCCGGATGGGCGGTTCTGGATGCCCGCGGGGTTCCGGGCGAAGCTGCTTCAGCTGCCGGTGAGGGGACGCCTCACGGTGGCCGACGGGCTCCGGTTCGGGGTGCAGCCCATCCGGTCCCGGTGGTGGCTGCTGGGGCTGGCGCTGGGGATGATCCTTCTGGGCCTCGCCTGGGCGCGGGATCCGCGCCCGAAGGCCACAAGGAGGCTGACGGAGATCTTGCGAGAAAGGAGGATGCGATGACGGAAGCCGATCTGGCTCTGGCCCTGCTGTTGGTGGCGGGTTTTGCCCTGTTAGGGGCGCTGATCACCTTAGGGAACGCCCGCCAGGCCCGGGCGATCCGGGAGGTGGGCGAGGTGCTGCACGAGTGGGCGATCCGTCATATCCAGCTCTCCCGGGCCACGGCCGCCCAGGCGATCCGAATCGAAGACCCGATGGCATGGCTTCAGGAGGCACTGGCACGCCTTCCGTTGCCGGATGGGATGGCCCAGCTGCTGATTCCAGAGCGGCAGGGTCGCGGATGGATCCTGTTCCGGGGCTCGGCCGGGAGACTCCTGCTGATCCGCCCCGAGCTGGACCCCGCCCCATTAGAGCGGGGATCCCGGTTTGCCGCTCCTGTGCTCCCCCGGGGAGCGCTTCGGAAGGCCCGGGTGCTGGAGCTTTCCCCGGTGACGGCCTGGCCGACCTTTGATCTGGAGCTGGTCCAGGCATGGCGGAAGTGGTTTCCGGAGGAGCGGCCGCCTGATCGTGTGCGGCTGCTGGTCTGGTCAGAGGAAGCGAGCCACGGATGATGCGGGTCATCTCCTCAAACTCTTATGGCGGATCGCTGTAGCAATGGGTCTGTGGCAGGAGCAGGATGGGCGGGAGATCTATGTTCC
>JAUQQB010000059.1 GCA_030550075.1 Chloroflexota bacterium
GGGCGTTCCATCTCATTCGCCGCTCAGGGTATCGGTAGCTCCCGGATGCCTGGCGGGATTTTTCCGGATACCCTCCGTGCCTCCTCAGGCTGTTCTGCCGTCTCTGTTAGAACCTTGAAAAGCCCTGGGTAACCACCTAAACCCTCTTGACGAATATGCTTAATATGGTATAATGTCTATACAAGATCTGATGAGAGGCCCTATGCCTGTGCGTGTAGATCCAGAAAGCCCTCTTCCTCTCTATTATCAGATTCGCGAGCAGCTCCGCCGTCAGATTCTCAGCGGCGAACTGAAGCCTGGAGACCCTCTGCCCTCCGAGGCCCAGATCTCCGCCCAGTGCGGCGTCTCTCGGATGACGGCTCGATTGGCTCTTTCCCAATTGGCAAACGAGGGCCTGGTGGTGCGCCAGAAGGGACGGGGCACCTTCGTGGCCCCACCCAAGGCCACGTTTCGGGAGGCTTTTCCCTTCCCTCTGAGCTATACCAACCTCCTGGAACATCTCGGCCTGCATGCCGGCGCTCGGATCCGTCGGCAGGAGGTCATTCCGGCTTCAGCGCCAGTGGCCGAGGCCTTGAAACTCCAGGTTGGGGAAGCCGTGGTCTGCATCGTCCGCCTCCGCTTGGCCGACGACCAGGTTATGTCGCTGGAGACCTCTTACCTCCCCCAACGCCTCTTCCCCACCCTGACTGAGCTGGATCTGGCCGATCGCAGTCTCTATCAGGTACTAGAAGAGAATTTTTCCATAGCCCCGGCTTACGCTGTAGATACGATTGAACTTGCCGCCGCGGGCCCCTACGAAGCCGCCGAACTGGGCATTCCTGAGGGGACGCCGGTGGTGTTGAGCACCCGGATAACCTTCTCGGAGCAGGACATTCCTCTTGTCTTCACCCAAACCATCCATCGTGGTGACCGCTTCCGGGCGATCATCCGTTGTGACCGCCGATACCTGAGCGTCCTATAGAGGTGACCATTGGCTTACGGCTTCTGGGGCAGGGTTCTCTGGGTCAACCTGAGCACCCGCAAGATCTGGGAGGAATCGCTCCCCGAGGCACTCTACCGCCGCTTC
This sequence comes from Chloroflexota bacterium, assembly GCA_030550075.1. Lineage (GTDB taxonomy): Bacteria > Chloroflexota > Anaerolineae > Thermoflexales > Thermoflexaceae > Thermoflexus. The sequence continues at coordinate 1,067 of JAUQQB010000059.1, forward strand.
TTGGGTGGGTACGGACTGGGCATCTCCCTCCTCTATGAACGGATGCCGGCCGGTGCCGACCCCCTGGGGCCGGAAAACATCCTGGCCTTTCTGCCGGGCCTGCTCACCGGAAGCGGTGCTCCCTTCAGCGGCCGCTTTATGGTAGTGGCCCGATCTCCCCTCACCGGCGGCTGGGGGGAAACAAATTGCGGAGGACGCTTCGGCCCGGCCCTCCGGGGAGCCGGCTACGATGGCCTCTTCATTACCGGCGTATCCGATCGGCCGGTTTACCTCTACCTGGATAGCTGGCAGGTGGAGCTGCGGGAGGCAGCGACTCTGTGGGGGCTGGATACCGTGCAGACCGAGGAGGCCATCCGGCAGGCCACTTCCCCTGAAGTACAGGTGGCCTGTATTGGGCCGGCCGGCGAACGCCTTTCCCTTATCTCGGGCATTGTCAACGACGGCGGCCGCATCGCCGCCCGCTGCGGGTTGGGCGCAGTGATGGGGGCCAAACGCCTCAAAGCGGTCGCCGTGCGGGGGAAGGAGCGCCCACCCTTGGCCGATCCGGAGGCCTTTCGCGCTGCCGTAGCCGCCTACCGCCGGCTCTTCCGCCGCCGGCCTTCCCGCTGGGCTGCCCTGATCCCGGGCTTCCTCCTCCGCTTCCTTCCCGTGCTTCGCCGCCTGCGCGCCCGGCTGAGCGGTGGACCGACCCAGTTCGTGATCGACTCTTTCCGGCGCTATGGCACCGCCGCCGGGATGGCCGCTCTTGTCGAATTAGGCGATACCCCGGTGCGGAACTGGCTGGGCCTCGGCTTCCGTGACTTCCCTCTCTCCCAATCCAGCCGGTTAAGTGACGAGGCCGTCATCCGCCACAACCTCCGGCCCTATGTCTGTCACTCCTGCCCGGTAGCCTGTGGGGCCATCGCCCGCCTACCCGATAGCGGCCAGGGCCACAAACCCGAGTACGAGACGCTGGCCGCCTTCGGCCCCCTCCTCCTAAACGACGACCTGGAGGCGGTGATGCGCTGTAATGAACTTTGCAACCGGGCCGGGTTGGATACCATCTCAACCGGCGTGGCCATCGCTTTCGCCATGGAGTGCTCCGAGCGAGGCTGGCTTCCTCCCGAACTGAGCAGGGAACTTCCGCTTCGCTGGGGCGATAGGGAAACCATCGTTGAGCTGGTACGGCGGATCGGTTATCGAGCCCCTGGCCTGGGCGACTGGCTGGCGGATGGTGTCTGCCGGGCGGCAGAGCGTTTGGGGCCGGAAGCGCAAGCGGCAGCCATGCACGCGGGCGGGCAGGAACTTCCTATGCACCGGGGTCTCTACGAGCCGGGCGTGGCCCTGGGATACGCCCTGGACCCGGCACCGGGGCGGCACACATCCACCCAGTCCGGCATGGCCGAACTCCAAGCTTATGCCCCCTACTTTGCCCTCCAGGGAGTGCGGCCGGCCGGTCGCTATGATTATGCGGCCAAAGGCCCTACGTTTGCTGTTGTCATCTCCCTCCTGCGGGCGTATGACTCGCTGGGCCTCTGCCATTTCGCCCTGCAGATGGGAGAGCCGCCCTTCCTGGACTGGCTGAATGCGGCCACCGGATGGGCGGTGGACAAATCGGAGTTCCTGCGCATCGGCCAGCGCATCCAAGTCCTTCGTCACGCCTTCAATGCTCGAGAAGGGCTGCCCCCACGTTTTAACCTGCCCGCCCGTGAACGCGGCGACCCGCCGCAGGAGGCCGGCCCGGTGGCTGGCGTCACCCTGGATATGGATGCGATGGCCGTCGGCTACTTCGCCACCATGGGGCTGGATCCGGATACCGGCTGGCCCCTGCCGGAAACGGTCTCTAAATTGAAATTGAAGATATAAGGAGGCACTCCGTGGCTTTTTCTCTAACCCAACTGATTGCCGAACGGCAGAACGACCGCGCCCTTCTGCACCAGCGCTATGTGAACCCGAAACTTCTCCGCGCCCTGGACATTATCGGTTTCAACAAGACCTGGGTCCGGGGCGAGGGGGCCTATCTCTGGGATGACCAGGGGGAGCGCTACCTGGACCTCCTCTCCGGTTACAGCGTGTACAACCTGGGGCGCAGCCACCCAGTTATTAAGCAGGTCATCCACGAACTGGTGGACCTGGACCGCCCCAATCTGGTGAAGATGGACTGCCCGCTTCTGGCCGGCCTCCTGGCCGAGGCGCTGGTGCAACGGATGCCGCCCGGCCTGGAGGCCGTTTTCTTCGCCAACTCCGGCGCAGAGGCGGTGGAGACGGCCATCAAGTTCGCCCGCGCCGCTACTGGCCGGCCGCGCATCCTCTACCTGGACCATGCCTTCCACGGTTTGACGCTGGGGGCGCTTTCCCTTAACGGCGCCGCCGCCTTCCGTGAAGGCTTTGAGCCCCTTATGCCTGGCTTCGATATGGTGCCGATGAACGACCTGGAGGCGCTGGAACGGGAACTGCGGAAGGGCGACGTAGCTGCCTTCATCGTGGAGCCGATTCAGGGGAAGGGCGTTTACATCCCCCGCGATGACTACCTGCCCGAGGCACAGCGGCTCTGCCGCCGGTATGGAACGCTCTTCATTTGCGATGAGGTTCAGGTGGGTATGGGCCGCACCGGGCGCTTCCTCTGCTGCGAACACTGGGGGCTGGAGCCGGACATCGTTACGCTGGCCAAATCGCTGGGGGGAGGCTTTGTTCCGGTGAGCGCGACAATTACCCGGCGCAACATCCATGAAAAGACCTTCAGCAGCCTGAAGCGATGCCAGGTACACTCCACGACCTTTGGCCAGAACGAACTGGCGATGGCGGCTGGCCTGGCCACCCTGTATGTGATGGACCAGGAGCGCCTGGTCGAACGGGCAGCGGTGATGGGGGAGAAACTCATGGCCGGCCTGCGGGCGCTTCAGGAGCGCTACGAGATGATTGCCGAGGTGCGGGGCAAGGGGCTGATGATCGGGATTGAGTTCCGCCCGCCTCGTTCCATGGCCCTAAAAGCGGCCTGGGCAGCGGCTGAGGCAGCAGAGAAGGGGATGTTCGCTCAACTGATGGTGATGGCGCTTATGCGCGACCACCGGATTCTGGTACAGGTCGGCGGCCCCGGCGTGAACATCATTAAGTTGCTGCCGCCCCTTATTATTGGTGACGAGGAGGTGGAGATGATCGTTTCCGCCTTCGACGCGGTGATGGCCGAAGCGGAACGCCTTCGGGGGCGGGTATGGAGCCAGAGCGCGGAACTGATCAAACACGCCGTCGCTCCTTGAAGTCTCCGCTGGAGCATGTGCGCGTCCTGGCCAGTGAGATCGGCCCGCGCGGTACCGGCACGGCCGGGGAGGCGGCTGCGGCCGATTACGTGGCCGGCTATCTGACCGAATTGGGACTGCCAGTGGAACGGCACGAGTTTCGGGCCGTGGCCAGTCAGAACGCTTTCCCTTTGGCTGCAGACCTGGTGGCCTTGCTGGCCGTTGCTCTCTACCCGCTGGGTAGCGCACCTATACGCTGGATCGCGGTGGCGCTGGCCCTGGCCGCTCCTCTGCTTCTGTGGTGGGCCATCACCCGCTCCGATAGCCCTCTGCGCTCACTCTTACCCCACGTCACCAGCCGAAATGTGGTTGCACAGGTGGAGCCAAAAGCGGCCCCGCGCCAGCGCGTCCTCATCCTGGCCCATCTGGATACCAACCGCTGCCGCCTGGCCTGGCAATCGGCGGCCGTGCGTTTGCTGGAGCCACTGACCTGGCTCACTCTGGTCGTGCTGATCGCACTGGGTCTGCTCTATCTGGCCGGGGCGTTGCTGGGCAGTCCGACATGGGCTTGGTGGGTTTCTCTCCTTCCAGCTGGCTACATCCTGGGGATGGTCCTTACGCTCTGGCGAGATGAGCGTACCCCCTTCTCCCCCGGCGCCCACGACAACGCCAGTGGGGTAGCGGTAGCGCTGGAGGTCGCGGCCCAGCTCGCCGCCTGTCCCCTCCGGCACACGGAGGTCTGGCTGGTCTTCACCGGCGCGGAGGAGACCGACCATGGCGGCTTGAAGACGCTCCTTCGCCGCCACAACCTCCGTCAGGCCTTTTTCCTTGATCTGGAGGGCGTGGGCGGCGGTGACATCGTGTACCTCACCCGAGAGGGGCTGTGCTGGCCCTATTATCCCGATCCAGGATTGCTGGCGCTGGCCAGGCGCGTCGCCGACCGCTGGCCCGACCTCCAGGTCAGGCCGGCATCGATGATGGTGGAGGACGAAGTGCGTACCCTGCGCAGCGGGGGGTATCGCGCCCTCTGCATCGCCGGGCGCGACCCGATGACAGGCACGCTGCCCCGCTGGCATCGACCTGACGATACGGCAGATACTGTCTCGCCCCAGGCTCTGGGGCGGGCAGTAAATTTTGTCCTGGCTTTGCTGAGAGAGATCGATCGCGAGGAGGAACAATGAAGGCCTTTGTGACCGGCGGAACCGGCTTCATCGGCGGGGCGGTTGTCCGCAAGTTGGTGAAGGCCGGCCACACGGTGCGGGCCCTGGTCCGCCCCGGGGCCGATACCCGCCAACTGGACGGTCTGCCTGTAGAACGGATCGAAGGCAGTCTGGAGGATGTGGAGAGCCTCCGGAGGGGTATGGCTGGCTGCGATTGGGTTTTCCACTTGGCTGCCCTTTATGCCTTCTGGGGCTATCGTTGGGAGGATTTTTACCGCGTCAACGTAGAGGGCACACGCCGCGTCCTGGAGACCGCCCACGAACTGGGCATCCCCCGCATTGTCCACACCAGTTCCATTGCCGCCCTGGGGGTCAACCCGGACCGCACCCCGGCCACCGAGGAGACGCCCAGCACGTTGGAGGACAAAATCGGCTTTTACCAGCGGAGCAAGTTTCTGGGCCAGCACGTGGCGCTGGAACTGGCCCGGCAAGGGGTGCCGGTGGTCATCGTCAACCCCACCACTCCAGTGGGCGTGGGCGACTACAAGCCTACCCCGACCGGCCAGGTCATCGTAGATTTCCTAAACGGCCGGATATTCGGCTATGTGGATACCGGGCTGAACATCGTGGATGTGGAGGATGTGGCTACCGGCCACCTCTTGGCCGCCGAGCGCGGACGGATCGGGGAATGTTACATCCTGGGCGGGGAGAACCTGACCCTTAAAGAGGTGCTGGACATCCTGGCCGAGGTCTCCGGCCGGCCGCCCGTGCGTCTGCGCATCCCTCACTGGGTCGCTCTGGGCTGGGCCTATATGGATGTGACATTGTGTCGGCTGGGCCTGCGTCGCATCCCCACGGCCACACCGGAGAAGGTGCATCTTTCCCGCCGCTATGAATGGTTTAGCTCGGCCAAAGCCATGCGGGAACTTAGCTACACCTTCGCCCCGGCGCGGGAGGCGCTGCGCAAGGCAGTCGAGTGGTATCGCGCCCACGGCTATGCGCCATAGGAGGAGAACATGCCTCGGTATCTTCTCGGGTTGGATGCTGGAACCGCATCTGTTCGGGCTCTGTTAGTGGATGTGGAAAGCGGGCGGACGATGGTCGCCGTCCGCCCCTGGAGCCATTCCCCCGTCGGGGAAGGGGGCTGGGCTTATGATTTCAACGTGGAGCGAAACCGGTCGCTGCTGGTAGAGGCAATCCGGGAAGTGCTCCAGCGGGCCGCCGCCCCGCCTATGGAGGTGGCCGGTATTGCCGCTACCTCCATGCGCCACGCCTTGGTCCTTATGCAAGAGGGACAGGCCATCTTCGCCGTCCCCAACCAGGACGCCCGGCCCTCGGCTGAGGCAATGGAAATGGCTGTCGAGCGTGGTGAGGCCTTTTACCAAAGCACCGGACGCTGGCCCGCTCCCGTCTTCCTTCTGCCCCGTCTGAAGTGGCTGGCGGCACACCATCCCGAGTGGCTGGAGAGCGCCCGCGCCCTATCCATCAGCGACTGGGTGGCGTTCTGGCTCTGTGGGGAGATGGCGACCGATTTCTCCCAGGGCGGCGAGAGCATGATTTTTGACCTGCACTGCCGGGAATGGATGTGGGATCAGATAGATGAGCTCGGCCTGCCCCGCTCCCTTTTCCCCCCGGTCCTTCCTGCCGGAACGCTCCTGGGGAAACTCACTCCCGACGCCGCTGGCGAACTTGGTCTACCTTCGGGCATCCCTGTCGCCGTAGGCGGGGCCGATACTCAGTGCGCCCTGCTGGGGCTGGGCGTGCTCCAACCCGGAGAGGTTGCCCTCATCGTTGGAACGACCGCGCCGGTTCAGATGGTCGTGGACCGGCCGCTCCTGGACCCCAACCGTCGCCTCTGGACCGGCTTGCACGTTCTCTCCGACCGCTGGGTAGTGGAAAGCAACGCCGGGGCAATGGGCGGGCCACTGGAGTGGCTGGCTGGTCTGCTCTATCCTGATTCGCCCCGCCCGGTTGCCCGATTGATGGCTGAGGCCGCCCGTTCTCGGCCAGGAGCTGGAGGGCTCCTTTCCACCTTTGGAGCTCAGGTCTTTCACGCCAGCGCGATGGGCCTGCCGGTGGGGAGCATCACCCTTTGCCATTTCCTGAAGGAAGCCGACGGCCTTTCCCGCCGTCTCAACTTGGCGCGGGCCGTCCTGGAAGGAATGGCCTGCGCCCTGCGGGCCAATCTGGAGCAAATCTCCGAGCTGGCGGGCGCTCCGTCCCGCATTTACCTGGGTGGGGGGATGAGCCGAAGCTCCTTCTGGAGGCAACTCCTGGCGGACGTCCTCGGTCAGCCTCTCCTCGTCTCCGAGGTGGCCGAGGCCAGCGCGTTGGGGGCAGCCATCTGCGCTGGCGTTGGGGCGGGGATTTTCCATGACCTGGTCGAGGGGAGCAGGAAGTTAGCCCGCACGCGCCCCATCACCCCGGCGGAGGAGGCTGTTCAGGCTTATGTCAGGATCTATGCCGGCTGGCAGAGCCTCCGCACATCCCAGGCTACCTCCCACGAAGTGGCTGCCAGCCTGATCCTGCAGATGCTGTCGGAAGAGGAGCAGCCCAGTGCGGCCCGGCCGGCTCGCTTCCGGCCAAAGATACTGGTAACCGCCCAGATGGACAGGGAGAGCCTTGCCCGCCTGCGTCAGCGAGGGGAGGTGGAGTACGCCCCCTACCGGGAAACCCTACGCGTGCTGACCGGGGAGGACCTGGTGGAGGCGCTCCGGGGCGTCCATGTGCTGGTCACCGAGGTAGACGTGGTGGACCTGGAGGCGCTCCAGCAACTGCCTGAGCTGCGGGTGATCGTATCCTGCCGGGGCCGGGCGGTCAACGTGGACCTAGCCGCCTGCACGGCGCTAGGCATCCCGGTGCTCCATACCCCCGGCCGTAACGCGGACGCCGTGGCCGACCTCACCGTGGCGTTGATGCTGGCGCTCCTCCGGAAACTCATCCCGGCGAACGCCTTCCTCCGTCAGCCCGGCGGGGAGGCGGGCGACCTGAGTCGAATGGCCCAGGCCCACGAAGCGTTCCTGGGCCGGGAGTTGTGGGGCAAGACGGTAGGGCTGGTAGGCCTGGGGGCGGTAGGACGGGCCGTAGCCCGAAGGCTTTCCTCTTTCGGCGCGCGCCTGCTGGCCTACGACCCCTATCTTCAGCCGGAAGAAGCCGAAGAGGTGGATGCCGAGCTGGTTTCCCTGGAGACGCTTCTGGCTGAAAGCGACATCGTCAGCTTGCATGCCCCGGCCACCGATAAAACGCAAGGTCTCATCAACCGGGAGGCGCTGGCCCGGATGAAGCCGGGGGCCTTCCTGGTGAACACAGCACGGGCGGCGCTGGTGGACGAAGAGGCGCTGGTGGAGGCATTAAGGAGCGGGCATCTGGCTGGCGCGGCGCTGGATGTATTTTCCATTGAGCCGCCCGCTTCCGATCACCTCCTCCTGGCGCTTCCCAATGTGATCGCCACACCACACATTGGCGGGAACACGGAGGAGGTAGCTGTCCACCAGGGGCGGATGGTGGTGGAGGAGCTGGAGCGGATGCTCGCTGGAGAAAAGCCCCGCCACATCCTCAACCCAGAGGTGCTGGAAGGCTTCTCCTGGGAGGGGCCACGCCGGCCGGTGGAACGGGCCGTCCTGGAGGCGCTTGCGCCCCGGCCTGGCCCAGCCGTAAGCGACCTGCAACAGGCTGGCGCTCCTCCACCTCCGACCAAGCTCGCTTCGCTTGCTCCATCCCCGGGAAGCCGAGATCAAGTGGAGCGGGTTCTGCGCCTCTTCTGCGAAAAGGCCCGCGAGGATGCCACTCTGAAGGCCTTTGCGGCCAAACATCGGGTGATCACCCACTACACGCTGACCGACCTGGGACTGGAATTCTATATTGGCTTTCGCGAGGGCCGGGTGGTGGCCGATGTGGGGGCACCGCCGGAGCCAGCTGAGGTGCGGATGAAGGCGACAGCTGAAACGTTGGATGGGATCTTCACCGGCCGGGTGAGCGGCACCCGGGCGGCGATGAGCGGGAAGCTGGTCTTCAGCGGAGACGTGCGGCTGGCGATGGGCCTCCAGCGCATCCAGGGCGACCTGATCCGCCTTTACACAGCAGCACGGAAGGAGGCTGGCGGCATAGACTTCTCTGCCCTTGCGAAACCCTCCAGGCGGCCGCCGGTGAGCTCCGAAGACCCACGCCAGGAGATGGTCCGGGTGATCAGCGAACTACACCGGCTGGGGCTGATCACCGCCACCGGAGGGAACGTGAGCGTGCGCATCGCCGGCCGGGAGGAATGTTGGATCACCCCCAGCCAATTGTACAAGGGAGACCTACGGCCAGAGATGATGGTGCGCATAGACTTTGCTGGGAACACCTTGGATGAAGGCGCGCTAACCCCTTCCTCGGAGTGGGCGGTGCACACCGAACTCTACCGGGCCCGGCCCGAGGTGGAAGCGGTCATTCATGCCCATGCACCCTATGCCACCGTCCTAGCCTTAAGCGGGTTGCCCTTCCTGCCCATTACCACCGAGGCGGCTCTTTTAGGGAAGGTACCGGTGGTGCCTTTTATCATGCCGGGGACAAAGGAACTGGCGAAGGCGGTGGTGAAGGCGATGGGAGAGAGCCCAGCTTGCATCCTGCAGAACCACGGCGTGGTAGTGGCGGCGGGGACGTTGCGCCGGGCGGCCAACTTGGTGGAGATTCTGGAACGCACAGCGCAACTCATTGTGACCTGCTACGCGGTGGGAAGGAAGCCGGCCGTCCTGCCTAAGGAAGTGGCCCGGATGCTGGGGGCGATGGAGGCTGTGTAGTCAGCCCTCCCCATTTCCGGATCGGCGATCTCTTTACTGCTTTGTTGGCAGTCTCCCTCCTCAGTGTTGCTAATGGCGGGGATGGGGAGAGTCGTCAAAAGCTCTCGGATGGTCCAAACATGGTCCGTCAATCCGGCGGCCATGGCAGGCGTCCGCTTCGCCCAAACCCACTTGGAATCCCCCTCAACCCGACACCACGAGCCGGATTGTAAACTGGGTCTTCCCACGCCGCCGCTGCTCGGTGCATCCCCAAGACCTTAGAGTAGCCTAACGTCTTTCTCGCAAGGCGACGGTTGAATGGACGAGACGGAAGGGGTGTTCTCTCCCCATCAGCCGTGCTTTTCCCACCCTCTTGAGCTCGCTTCTTCCTGGGCGGTCTCCCCCTCCCCCAGGATGGGGGCACCTTCCCGTAAACTTCCACCATCGCCTCTTTTATCTCCCCTGACCCCTCCGAACTGGACTTTGGATAAACTCCGGAATTGAGGGGGTTGCACTTGCGCGATTCTGGGATCTGGGTCCTCTTATAGGGCGTGAGGGCAGCCGCCCTCTCCCAATTCCGCCAGCGACTCTATTACAATTAGGAGTTACGCAGTTCGGGGCTCGCGAGAAGAGGTAGAATGGCCCCACCCCCTTTTATCCCCCCTCCCCACGGCCCAAAGGGCCGTGGGGAGGGGGATAAATATATTTTTGGGGGAGTCGCGC
>JAUQQB010000060.1 GCA_030550075.1 Chloroflexota bacterium
AACCTGATCGTCCACGACTACGCCCGGATAGACGATGCCCGGGTCTACGGCATGCTCAAGAAGCGCCTGGAGGACTTTGACGCCTACGCCCGGGCGATCGCGGCCTACCTGGAGCAGGAGAAGGCCCATGGCGGATGAGACCCCCCTGGCCTACCGGGCAGTGCGGGTGGATGGGGTATTGAGGACATTTCGTTGAGCACAGAAAGACCCCAATCTCCCCATCGGATGTTGACGAATCAGGCCCTGCGGGGCTCAGTATACACTGTCGGCGCGTCCCTGGTTACCTTGACTCTGGGCTTTTTGCGCTCGGTGCTCCTGGCCCGATTGCTCCTGCCGGAGCATTTTGGTCTGGTGACCCTGGCTCTGTTCTACATCGGGCTGGCCGCCCAACTGCGGGGGCTGGGCCTTGATATGGCCCTTATCCACCGGCAGGATGCCGATGAGTCATTCCGACGCACGTACTTTTCCCTGCGGTTGGGCCTGGACCTGCTGGCTTTTGGGGGGTTGCTGGCTCTGACTCCCCTTTTACAACGGGTCTATTCTCAGATGCCAGACCTGAGCGCCGTTCTCGTGGTCCTGATCTTTACTACTTTTTTGGCCAACTTGAGCCAGGTCCAGGAGACTCTGATCCGCAAGAACCTGGCCTTTTCCCAACTGGCGGCCACCGATATCGCGGCATCGGTCACGATGACCTTTGTGGCTCCCTTCCTGGCATGGCGAGGCTGGGGGGTATGGGCGCTGGTGGCCGAGCAGTTAAGTGGCATTGGAGTGCGTTTCCTGCTGACGTGGGGGCCGTTCCGACAGTGGAAACCTGGCCTGAGCTGGGACCGCCAGACGATTCGCTGGTTCTGGGAGTACGGCAAACCCACCTGGGTGGCCTCCAACCTGGGTTACCTGTTAGACCGCTTTGATGACTTCTGGATTGGCACGGCGCTGGGAAAAGTACCGCTGGGGCTGTATTCCCGGGCCTACGAGTTCGCCCACTATCCCCGCCGGGTCCTGGCGAACCCGCTGGTTACGGTCTTCACGCCGATCTTCGCCCGCCTGCAGGATGACCGGCTGCGGCTATCCCAGGCCTTCTTCCGCTCAGCTTACATTATTTTACGCAGCGGCTTCCTGGTGGCCGGGGCTTTCGGTCTGGTGATGCCGGAGTTTATCCATTATGTGATTGGCGACCAGTGGCAGCCAATGCTCTGGACATTTCGGTTGATGCTCATTTACACGGTTCTGGACCCTTTTTTGATGTTAGTGAGCAACCTGATGCTGGCAATCGGACGGCCACGGGACCTGCAGAATGCCAACATCGCTCAAGGGCTGTTCTTCATCCCTGCTGTAGTCCTGGGAGCCTGGCTCTGGGGTATCAACGGCGTCGCCCTGGCTGCTGATGGGATGCTGCTTCTGGGTGCTCTTTGGCTTTATCGCCCGCTGCGGCAAACTGTGGATTTCTCTGCCGCCCGTTTGATGGGTTGGTCTGTCCTGGCCCTGGTAATTGCCTGGGGAGGAGGATTTCTGGTTGAGGCCTTCGCCCAGGGGACAACGGCAGAAATTCTGACCATGAAAGTAATCTTATTCGGTTTCGTTTTCAGTGGGTTTCTCGTAACGGCAGAGCGCAACGACCTGGCTGCTGGAGTACAGGAGCTAACCGGGGTAATATGGGAGCGGGGGCTCAAAGAAACATGAGGGTTCTCTACTCCATTGGGAGCAATTTTGCCGGTGGAGGCATCGGCACCACGGCCTATTATGCTGTACGGGGACTCTATCGGCACGGGATGTTGCAAAGGCTCCTCTGTGGCGCCTACCGGCCCACCGAGATTCCTTCCAAGAAAATCCGTGCTGTGGGCCTGCCTGACCGTCTCCTACGCAAACTGGCCAGCCTGGATTCCAGCGGCTGGCTCTGGCACTTCCAGGCAATCCTCTTTGACACCTGGGCCTCCCGCTGCCTGGAGCCCGCCGATGTATTTCATGTATGGGGCAACTACGGCCTGCGCTCCCTGCAGCGGGCAAGGGAGATGGGAATGGTGACAGTAGTGGAGCGGGCCAGCGCGCATCCTATATACCAATTTCAGCTGCTTCAGGAAGAGTATACCCGTTGGGGGCTTTCATTTTACACATTAAAGGCTGCGATAAAACGAGCGCTGGTTGAGATCGCTCTGGCAGATCATGTACTGATTCCTTCGGATTTTGTGCGGCAGACCTTCTTAGAGCAGGGCTTTCCGGGAGAGAAACTGATCCAGATTCCCTTTGGGAGCGATACCCGTCGTTTTCGTCCCTCGGAGGAGGTGATTCCCCGCCCATTCCGGGTGCTTTTTGTTGGACAGGTGGGAATTCGCAAGGGGGTGCCCTATCTTCTGGAGGCTTGGCAGCGATTGGGATGGCAGGATGCGGAGCTCTGGCTGATGGGGCGGGTTTTGCCGGAATGCCGCCCCATCTTGGAGCGCTACCAGAGGATCCCCGGTCTTTGTCTGGTCGGCCATCGGGACAATCCGGTGGAGGCTTATCAGCAGGCGGACATTTTCGTGTTCCCCAGCATTGAAGAAGGGAGCGCCCTGGTGACTTACGAGGCGATGGCCTGCGGCCTGCCAGTGGTGACCACTCCCAACGCTGGCTCGGTGGTGCGGGATGGGGTAGAAGGCTTCATCGTGCCGATTCGGGATGTGGATGCTCTGGCCAAGCGGGTGGAGCTGTTGCGGTCCGACGAGCGCCTGCGGCGGGAAATGGGAAAAGCGGCGCGGGCCAGAGCAGAGAAGTTTACATGGGATCAATATGGGACCCGGATAGCTGATCAGGCTCGCTCCCTTGGGGGCAAAGCATGAGCGGTTCTATCTCTTTAGTGATCCCCACCCATAACCGTAAAGATACTCTCCGCCGCTGCCTGGCCGCTGCTACCGGCCAGTGCTATCCTGACTACGAGATCATCGTGGTGGACGACGGCTCCATGGATGGCACAGTAGAGATGGTGCGGCGGGCGTTCCCTCAGGTCCGCTATATCCGCCAGGAGCCGAACCGCGGACCGGCAGCGGCGCGCAACCGAGGGATTGAAGCCGCATTTGGCGAAATCATCGCCTTCACGGACGATGACTGCCTTTTGCCGCCGGATTTCCTCTCCCGCCTGGCCGATGGATACCGGCGCTACCCTGAGGTGGCAGGCGTAGGGGGCTACCTGGAAGCGCCGGAGGAAATCCTGGGCTCCAATCCCTTTGCCCGGTACGAGGCTTACGTGACCCATCAAGTCTACCACGCCGGGTCGGAAGAGTACCTGGGCGGCTTTGAGTGCCCGGCTGGTGGCACCAACTCCATGTCCTATCGGAGAGCAGTGCTTCTGGAAGTAGGCGGCTTTGACGAGTCTTTCCCCTACGCTGCAGGAGAAGATGCCGACCTGAAATGGCGGGTAGTGCAGCGAGGGTATCGGCTTCTCTACGTGCCGATGAAAGTGTTGCACCTTCAACCTTATACCCTTCGCTCCTTCTGGCATCAACATCTGCGGCATGGGCAGGGGGCAGTTCACTTTGAGCGAAAATACCGGGGGCGGCCACCATCAATAGCCCGCTTAGTCCTGCGGTTGGCAGCCCGGATCACGCGCTGGACGTCGGACCTTTTCCGGCTCAGACCAGCACTGGCTACGGTGAAACTCCTGGCCGAATTGGCAGACCTGCAGGGTCAATGGCAGGAAGTGAGACGTCTCCGATGCCTGCAAAGGTAATCCTGGTCGTTGGGACACGCCCGGAAGCAATTAAACTGGCGCCTGTGATGTTGGCGATGCGTCAGAACCCTGAAGTTTTTCATCCAGTCCTGGTTGCCACAGCGCAGCACCGTGAGATGTTGGACCAGGCCCTCTCCCTATTTGACTTGCAACCGGATTATGACCTGAATGTGATGCAACCCAATCAAAGCCCTTTTGAAGTGACAGAAGGCATACTTACACGCATCCGGCCCGTATTGGAGGCAGAATGCCCGGATGTGGTGATGGTCCAGGGAGATACTACATCAACATTTGCCAGCACTTTAGCCGCTTTCTACTTGAAGATTCCTGTCGCCCATGTGGAAGCCGGTTTGCGAACTTACAAGAAGTACCAGCCGTTTCCGGAGGAAATCAACAGGCGTCTGGTGTCTGTCCTTGCAGACTGGCATTTTGCCCCCACAGACAGGGCTCGCAGGAACTTATTGAGCGAGGGAATTTCGCCCCAACGGATATTCGTCACAGGTAATACCGCTGTGGATGCCCTGCAGATAATCCTGAGCCGTCCGACGCCATCACTGCCCGCTTTCTTTCACCGACTGGCGCCGGAGCAACGCTTGCTTCTGGTTACCGCCCATCGGCGAGAGAACTGGGGGCAACCGATGCAACAGATCTGTCAGGCCCTGAAGACCTTGGTCCGGCATTTTCCCGATATCATCATTGCTTTCTCGGTCCACATGAACCCAAACGTCCAGAGCGTTGTGCGTCGGGAACTCGAGGGTGTGCCACGTGTTTACCTCCTTGAGCCAGTAGCCTATGGGACTTTCGTTCACCTGATGTCTCGCTCCTACCTTATCCTTACCGATTCCGGAGGCATTCAGGAAGAAGCGCCCTCACTGGGAAAACCAGTTCTGGTGCTGCGAGAGGTGACCGAGCGACCCGAAGGTGTGGAAGCGGGCGTGCTGAAAGTGGTCGGTACGGATGCCGACCGGATTGTGATGGAGGCTGCCCGGTTGCTGACCGACGAGGTGGCCTATCACGAAATGGCTCAGCGCCGTAACCCCTATGGCGATGGGCACGCAGCCAAGCGGATTATTGAAATTCTGAGGCACAGTATAGGATGCGTGTCCTGATGTTCTCGCACACCTACTTCCCGGCTCACTACCGGGGCAAGTTGAGATGGCTGACCACTGAGGGTGGGGTGGACCTGACCCTTGTAGCTTTACCAGCATTGCGGCTGCCAACTGGCGTTCAATTGGTCTTCGAGGAAACATCGGAACCCTTTGCCGTGCGCTTATTGCAGCCTGTTGCTTTTACCGACCATAATATCCTGCGTCTCTATGCCCCCCACAAGGTAGCAGCCCTGTTGCGGGAGATACGTCCTGAGATTGTACATGCCGAAGCCGAGCCCCATAGCCTGACGCTGGGTTTGCTGGCCTTTCTTAAGCACTACTTCCCATACCGGCTGGTGGCCTTTACCTGGGAGAATCTCTTCCGGCAAGGACGCGGGCCCCTGCGCTGGGTTGAGCGTTTCACCCTCCGCCAGGTGGATTGGATGATCGCCGGGAATAGCGAAGCAGCAAACGTAATTCGCTGGCGCGGTTATTCCGGCCCGGTGACGGTCATCCCTCAGGTAGGTCTGGACCCTTCTCATTTTAGTGGTGAATACCTTGAGCGTCCCAGTCGGCCCTGCAGGGAGCTCCGTATTGGCTTCGTGGGGCGGTTGGTACCGGAAAAGGGTGTGCTGGACCTCTGGGAAGCCTTTCTGCCGATGGCTGATCAAGCCATCCTGGTGTTGATTGGCGAAGGGCCCTTGCGGGAAACGATACTTGCCCAGGCGCGAAAAGCCGGAGTTAAAGAAAGAGTAGAGGTGAAAGGATACATCCCTTACGCAGAAATGCCTTCCGCTTTAAAGGACCTTGATATCCTGGTGTTACCCTCTCGCACCACGCTTCATTGGAAGGAGCAATTCGGACACGTCTTGGCAGAAGCGATGGCAGTTGGTGTTCCAGTGATCGGCTCAGACTCTGGTGCAATTCCTGAGGTGATTGGAGATGCTGGCTTGGTGTTCCCAGAGAGGGACGTGGCCGCCTTGCGAGAGCGGTTGGTTTTCTTGTTGGATCACCCGGCGGAGCGTCAACGTTTGGCAAAAGCAGGTCGGCAACGGGTTCTGACTCAATTTACTGACGCGGCCATTGCTCAAGCAACTCTCCAAGTTTATGAACAGTTGATGAGGGTAAGATGAGGGTTGCCTTATTGCGGGACTTTGTGGAGGAGAACTGGCCGAGTATTGAGGTCTACGCCGATCGGTTGGCCTATGGTCTGCGCAAATTATCGTCAGACCTTGAGATCATTGAGGTCAGACTGCCCGCCTGGTCATGGAGTGACTGGCATCTGCCTATGCCGTACGGACGTAAGGCTTCCCTGCGAACTTTGGGCCTGTATCTTTCGCGGTGGATACGTTACCCCCTTGCTTTGCGGAATATAAAGGCCGACGTGTATCACATTCTGGACAACAGTTACGGCCACCTGGCTTTTTCCCTTGTCCCCCAACGAACAGTAGTTACCTCTCACGGAGGCACGCCGCGCTCGTGGCGGCGATGGAATCCGGAAGGGCCATCTATGTGGGTCTTTGATCTGGCCTTTCGTGGGATGCTGCGGGCGGCTCGGATCATTACGGTAAGCGAATACGCCAAAGGGGAGTTGCTGGCCGAAGCGAAATATCCGCCCGAGCACATCCACGTGGTCTATCACGGCATAGACGAATGGTTCCATCCCGCTGGGGACGAGAAGCGCTGGCAGGTACGCAATCGTCATCTGCAGCCAGGGGAAAAGGTGATGATTCTCCATGTCGGGCACTGTGCGGCGCGAAAGAATGTAGAAGGGGCCCTCAAGGCCGTGACGCTACTGCGGCAGATGGGGTTGACCGTGCGCTTTCTGCAGATCGGTGGAACCTTCACAACGGCGCAGCGCCATCTGGTAGAAACCCTGGGGATTGGCGAGATAGTCACTCAGATCCCCTATGTTCCAAACGCTGATTTGCCTATCTTATACGCCGCAGCCGATGTCTTCGTCTTCCCGTCATTTTATGAAGGCTTCGGTATCCCGCTCATTGAGGCTATGGCCTGCGGTACGCCGGTGGTTTGCTCTGATTGGGAGCTCTTCCACGAGGTGTGTGGAGATGCCGCTGTCTTTGCCGATCCACGTCGCCCGGAAGCCTTGGCTGATGCCGTCGCTCGTGTGCTTTCGGACCTGGCACTGGCTGAAGAATTGCGCCAGCGGGGGCTGGAGAGAGCAAAGATGTTCACATGGAGAAGGACGGCAGCGGAAACTCTGAGGATATACAAGGAGTTGTTATAATTGCCCACCCTGTCACCGCGAGCGAAGCGAAGAAGTCCCCCGAGCCAGGGGATCGCTTCGGGCGCTCTACGCCCTCGCACTGACGCACAGGAGAGCGATTTCCCGGGGCGTTGGTAAGTAGTTGCGAGTTGTTGGAGAGAGCCCGTTGATTCCTGAACCTGCTTTTGGACATTCTATCTTGAATCAGGCGCAGCCTTTGTTCCCCGGTCTCTAAAAGCCTGTTTGAGATGTGTGGCATAGCTGGCCTCTACTTTACCCACGATTGCCCTGACCCGACGCTTCTCCGCCGGATGAACGAGACCCTCCGTCATCGTGGCCCCAACGGTGAGGGCTATTTGACCGATGGCCCGGTCGGCCTGGCCATGCGTCGGCTGGCAGTTATTGACCTCAAAACCGGCAACCAGCCCATCTTCAACGAGGACCGGACCATCGCCGTGGTCTTCAACGGCGAGATTTATAACTACCGGGACTTGCGGGCCGAACTGGAGCATTTCGGCCATCGTTTCGCTACCCATTCCGATACCGAGGTATTGGTCCACGGCTATGAAGAGTGGGGCGATGACCTGCCGGTCCACCTCAACGGGATGTTCGCCTTTGCCCTCTGGGATTCCCGCCGCCAGCGTCTTTTCCTGTCCCGTGACCATCTGGGTATAAAACCCCTATATTATGCTGAACTTCCCGGCGGTGGCCTCGCCTTCGCCTCAGAACTGAAGGCTTTGCTTCCTGTGCCGGGCTGGAGCCGGGAGATAGACCCCCTGGCGCTGGACTGGTTCCTGGCAACCCGCTACATTCCTTCGCCGCGCACGATCTACCAGGGAGCCCGCAAACTTCCCCCAGCCCACCGGCTCACCATCGGCGCCGGTGAACCCTTGAAGATAGAACGCTACTGGAGCATCGTCTTCGCTCCCGATGAGAGGAGCGATGAGCGAGAGTGGCCCGAACGCTTGTGGTATACTCTCACCAATGCGGTGCGCCGCCAGATGATTGCCGATGTGCCGCTGGGCGCTTTCCTCTCTGGCGGAATTGATTCCAGCATCATTGTTGGTCTGATGGCCCAGGACCTGGCGGAACCGGTGCGCACCTTCACGGTCGTCTTCCCTGGCTGGGGCGGGCTGGACGAATCAGCCTATGCTCGCGCAGTGGCAGAGCGGTTCAGTACGGCCCACACAGAAATCTCTGTAGAGGCCGACGTGGCGCGGGAGTGGCCGGAACTGGCACGCTGTCTGGATGAACCTTTCGCCGACCCCGCCACCCTTCCCACTTGGTTGATGGCTCGCCAGACCCGCCAGCACGTTACTGTGGTCCTTACCGGCGAAGGGGCCGATGAACTCTTCCAGGGTTATGGCTGGTATGGCTGGCCGAGACCGCTACCCCTTCCGGCTTTTCTGGCCCGCCTGCTCCGCCGCCTGGTTCAGAGGGCGCTGAGTGGGCGGCGGGGCCGCCACCGCTTTCTGGCCCTGCTGGCCCCCAATTTCAGCACTCTCTACACCGAAAGCATCCTCTCCAGCGTATCCCAGGCTGAAGAACGATTGACCTGGTACCATCCTGACTGGCAGGCTCACTTGACCGCTACGGCTCCTATTGTTGACCTGGGAGAGATGTTGACAATCCCTCCTGCCGCCTTGAGCAGCCGTATGCAAGAACTGGACCTCAAATTTTGGCTGGAGGGAGACCCGCTGACCAAAGCCGACCGGGCAACGATGCTGGCTTCTCTGGAAGCACGGGTACCCTTCCTGGACCGGGAGGTGGTGGAACTGGTTGCTCTTATCCCACCCGGCTGGCATCGGCAAGAGGGTGTCAGCAAATGGTTGCTGCGAAAAACCTTTGCCGGCCTTATCCCACCTGATGTGGTCCGACGCCCCAAGCATGCCTTTGAAGTTCCCATCGGCGCCTGGCTTCGCGGACCGTTGCGTCCTTTCCTAGAGGAGGCCCTTGCTGACAACTCATCCCTCTGGACAGTTTTGCGCCCTGAGCCCATTCGGAGAATGGCTCAATTCCATATGGCGGGCCATCGGGACTTCGGACGGGAACTCTGGACGCTTTTGCATCTGGCCTTCTGGTGGAGAAAACAGTGAACCCTGTACCGATTCTGTTCGTGGATCATGCCTCTGCGGTGGGCGGTGCTGAACGGAGTTTGCTCCTAATTCTAAAATATCTGGATCGCTCCCGCTGGCAACCCCACTTGGCCTGCGTTGGCGGCCCTTTAATGGAAGAGGCTCTTGCGCTGGGCGTCGCGGTTTATCGCCTGACAATGCCCCGCCTGCGCCGCTCCCTGCGCGCGCTGATGGATTGGGCTTACACAGCCGTGAACATTGCTCGCTACGCCCAAAGAGTTGGCGCAGCACTGCTGGTGGCCAACACGGTTCGTACAGCTTTCTATGGTGCTCTCGCGGCCCGTTTTGCCGGTGTTCCTCTCGTCTGGTACATGCGCGATTTCTGGCTTGCTGAAACCCGTCCCCGCCATCTCTGGATTGATCGTCTGGGCAAGCAATGTCTCTGCGCCGCTGCCGTTCACGTCATTGCTAACTCTCACGCAACAGCAGGCCATCTGCCCTGTCCAGATAAATTGAGCGTTGTTTATAATGGAATTGAGGTGAATGAGTATGATCCGACGATGGACGGTGCGTGGTTTCGGAAACAGTATGGCATTCCCCAAGAAGTGCCTGTAGTCGGTATGGTAGGACGGCTGCGCCCCTGGAAAGGGCAGGACCGTTTCCTGCGAGTACTGGCGCAAGTACGGGAGATAGTACCGGCTGTGCGGGGTGTGGTAGTCGGCGGCAATCCTTTTGCGATCCCCAATGATTATCCCCAGCAACTGCGAAATCTAACCACCGAACTGGGATTAGAAGGACGCGTGGTCTTCACGGATCAACTCAAAGATGTACGTCCGGCGCTGGCAGCGATGGACATATTCATGCATCCGGGCGACCCGGAACCTTTCGGCCTGGTCAACATAGAGGCAATGGCGATGGCCAAGCCGGTGGTTGCTTTCGCCCATGGCGCCCTCCCGGAAATCGTCATAGATGGAGTAACAGGTCTGCTGGTACCAGCGGTGGATGAAGTTTCTATGGTTCAGGCTGTCTTGAACTTGTTGCAGGACCCGGCCCGGGGGCGCAGGCTGGGTATTGCTGGACGGAAGCGGGTGCAAGATTGCTTTACTGCTGCCCAAATGGTCAGGGAAGTCAGCACAATCCTGGAACGAATCCTTCAATGAACCTCTGCCTGGACCTCTCCCCCGTCGTCCACCAGAAAGCCGGGCTGGCTTCCTATGCCCGTGAACTGGCGACCCAACTGGTCCAAGCAGGCGCCGGAATCTCCTGGAGCGCATTTCACTACGACCGCCGGCCACCCGCCCCTCTGGCCCCTCCGCTGGATGCTCTGCCCCGCTATATTGTGCCCTGGGGAGCCTACCGTTGGCGCCTGACAACTGCCCTCTGTCACTTCCTGGGCCTGGGTATGGACCGCTTTTTCCCAGGCGTGGACCTTTTCCACGCTACCGAGCACCTTCTCCCCCGCTTCTCCCGGATCCGGACCGTCTTCACCCTTCACGACCTCATCTTTCTCTTCCACCCCGAAACTCATAAGCCCCTGAACCGCTGGTTCCTCACCCTGATGATGCCCCGCTTTCTGCGAGCAGCGGATGCGGTTATCGCCGTCTCCGAATGCACCAAGCGGGACGCGGTGCGCGCTTACGGTATCCCCGAGGAGAAAATCACCGTCATCTACGAAGGGGTGAGT
>JAUQQB010000061.1 GCA_030550075.1 Chloroflexota bacterium
GGCTGTCCCGTTACAACGTGGAGGCCGTGACCGCTGAGGAGCTGGCCCAGGTGGCCGCTGAGGTGGAGGAGTAGAGGGAAGCGGCTTTGCCGCCTCACCCCTACTCCGTGTGCTCGATGATCCCGCAGAGCCCGATGGCCCGGGCCCTTCGGATGAAGCGCAATCGCTCCCGCTCCGCGGCCCCATATAACCGATACCCGGATGGGGTCCGGCGGGGCGGGGGAAGCAGACCGATCGCCTCATAATAGCGCAGTGTCCGCGGATTCATCCCCAGCTCCGCAGCCAGCTCACCGATCCGCCATCCTCGCGGCGAATCCCCGGATCGCATCTTTTGCGCCTCCTGGGCAGCGTTCCCATCATGGAGTATATGGGAGACGCGCCGAAGACGGCCCCCCATATCCCTAAAATTTCTTCTCCCCCCAGCTCACGGGGCTGCGGGGAGAAACAAGGAGGAAAAAGCTCCAGCGCCCCTCAGCCCGAATGGGACCGCTCCTCGTTTTTGCCTCATAGGGCTCCCGAGATCCAACAGACTTCGGGTGCCCCCACAGCACGGATCCCGGCAATCTCAGCCGGAAGGGTTCCAGTGATCGTCCTGGAACTCAAGAGGTCGGTTCCAGCAGGCGGCTGGAGATCGATCGAAACAGCACAGCGGAGACACTGATCGCCATGGCGGGCATGGCCCACACCGGATCCACCCGTCCGCTCAGGGCCGCCAGCATGCCCAATCCGTTCCAGATCAGGGCCAGCCCGACATTTGTGGCCGTCAGGCGATAGCTCGCCCGGGAGAGCTGGAACGCTTCCGCCAGCGCCTGCAGCCGTTCTCCCGCGATCACAATGTCTGCCGCCTCCAGGGTGATGTCCGCCCCCGCCCCGATGGCGATGCCGAGATCCGCCTGCATGAGGGCCGGCGCATCGTTGATCCCATCACCGACGAATGCAACGCGTAACCCCTGACGTTGCAATCGCCGGATGATCTCTATCTTCTCATGGGGGAGAAGCCCAGCCCAGGCCTGGAGGATGCCCAGGGCCTTAGCGACGGCGCGAACGGCCCCCGGGTTATCGCCGGAGATGAGCATAGGCTCCAAACCCAGACGGCGCAATGTCGCAATGGCTTCCGCTGCGTCCGGCTTCAGCGGATCCCCGAAAGCCAGGATACCCACCACCTTTCGATCCACGGCGACCAGCACCGCAGTTCGGCCCAGGGCCTCCTGGGCCGCCAGCACCGGAAGGGCTGCCGTGAGCTCCAGGCCCCGCTCCTCCAGGAAGGAGCGCCTTCCCACCAGGACCTCCTGACCCTCCAGCCGGGCGATCACTCCCTGGCCGGGTTGTGCTGTGAAGGCCTCCGGCTCGGGGGGGTGGATTCCCCGATCGCGGGCGGCGGCTACGATCGCTCGAGCCAGAGGATGTTCCGAGGGCAGCTCCGCTCCCGCCGCCACTCGGAGGATCTCCTGCTCGTCCCCATCCAGAGGGATACAGGCGATCAACGTCGGGTGACCCAGCGTCAACGTCCCCGTCTTGTCCAGAAGGATCGCTTTCACATCCTTAAAGACGTGAAAGGCCTCCGGGGAACGCATCAGGATGCCCCGCGCCGCGGCCACCCCGCTGGTCCGGATCATGGCCAGTGGGGTGGCCATGCCCAGAGCGCAGGGATATCCCATCACCAGCACGGTCAACAACGCGAAGAGCGCGCGGATCAGATCCGGACGCCCTCCCATGAGCATCAGCCCCGCGGTCCAGAGCAGGAAACCTGTTAGCGCAGCGAGGAAAACGGCGGGGACATAGACCAGGAGCACGCGATCAACCAGGCGAAGGATCCCAGGCTTCATCGCCCGGGCTTCCGCCACCAGCCGGGCCACCTGTCGCAGGAAGGTCTCTTCCCCGACACGGGTCACCTCCACGATCAGGGCGCCGCTCAGATTGATGGACCCGGCGATCACGGGATCCCCAGGGAGCCGGTCGCGGGGGATGGGCTCGCCGGTCAGGAGGCTTTCATCGACCGCCGAGGCCCCGGCGCGCACGATCCCGTCGGCTGGGATACGTTCCCCCGGCCGCACCCGGATGAGATCACCCGGCTGTAACCAGGCAGCCGGGACGACTTCCTCGCTCCCATCCGGTCGAAGGCGAGCCGCCTGCTCAGGCTGGAGCTGAAGGAGCCGGCGCACTGCCTGAGAGGCCTGAACGTGGACCCGTATGGAGAAATAGCCGCCGATGATGTGGAAGGCCAGCACAAAGACCGCGGCTCCCAGGAAAGCGCCCGAGGGGAAAGCGGGATCCAGGACCCCCAGCCCGCCGCCCACCAGGCCAGCGAAGGCTGCGGCCAGGACCAATACATCCTGATTCAGGATGCGGCGTCGCAGGGCCTGGAGGCCGTTCCGGAGGATGAAGCGAGCGGGACCCAGGGCCATAGAAAAGGCAAGCGCTGCCATCCCGGCCATCAGCAGGGGATGAGGGCCATACAGGAACCGGAGGCCCATCAGCCCGCTCCCGATCCCCAGGGCGAGGCTGGCCCACCAGACCTTCTGCCAGGCGGATTGGAGCTCCGCCTCCTCCTGAGCGATGGCGGCGACTTCATCGGGCGGTCGAATTGAAAAGCCTAGCGCCTCCAGTGTCTGATAGAAGTCCTCTGGCTTCACGCGCTCCGGATCATAGCGGATCAGGGCCTCCCCATGGGCAATGCTCACATGGACCTCCAGGACGCCCGGAAGATGTTGCACGGCCCTTCGGACAGAAGCCTCACAAAGCGAGCAATGCATGCCCCCGATCCGCATATGCAGCACGGCGGCCATATCCGCCTCCAAGGCGCATGGTTTGTGGAAAGTGTAAACCTTCCAGCATGCTGGAAGGTCAAATCTTCGGAATCGCTGCGGAGGCCCAGCCCGGGGCACCGCGCTTCTCCATGTGGTTTCACAGGAAAAGATGAGTGATCCCTGACCATTCGGGGGATTTTTGATCGGCAAGATCGGTGTAATCAGCTGACCGTCGCCGAAGGTGGGCTCAGCGGGTGTTGGCTGGAGCTTTTCAACACAGTCTGATCCCCTCTTGACAAGCCCTTGTGCTTTTCTTACAATAGGTCAAAATTGATCGTTTATTCACATTTGTGCATATAGTATGGAGGAGAGGCCGGGCATGGAATTTGCGCGGATCACTCTGCCCCGCGAGGCCAGTGGCCCGGTGCGGGAAGGGCCGGCCAGCCCCTCTGGAGCCTCCTCGCCTGCTCCCCTCCTGGACGTCGAAGGTTTAACCAAGCGGTTCCAGGGGGTTGTGGCGCTGCGGGATTACCGGCTGGTTCTCCATGAGGGAGAGATCCTGGGGGTGATCGGGCCTAACGGGGCGGGCAAAACCACATTGATCAACCTGCTCAGCGGGTTCCTCCGACCGGATGGGGGGCGCATTCGATTCCGGGGCCAGGACCTGACCCGTCTGCCCGCCCATCGGATCCCGGCCCTGGGGATCGCTCGCACCTTTCAGAACATCCGGCTTTTCCCTTCCCTCACCGCCCTGGAGAACGTCATGGTCGCGATGGCCGTTCGCGATCCCCCGGATGTCCCCTCAACGGTGCTGGGCTTCGGTCCATGGCAGCGGAAGATCCGGAGGATGCAGGATGAGGCGATGGCCCTCCTGGAGCAGATAGGGATCGCTCATCTGGCCCATCGCCTGGCAGGCACCCTGGCCTATGGGGACCAGCGGCGGGTGGAGATCGCCCGAGCCCTCGCCCTGGCACCCTCTCTCCTTCTGTTGGATGAGCCCACGGCGGGGCTTCATCTGGAAGAGAGCGAGGCGCTGATCGAGCAGCTGAGCCGGCTCCATCGGGAGCGCCGGATGGCCATCCTGATGGTGGCCCATGATATGCCGGTCGTGATGCGATTCTGCCCCCGCCTGCATGTTTTGAACTCCGGCATCCTTCTGGCCGAGGGGACCCCGGAGGAAATTCGCAACAATCCCCTGGTCCTGGAGGCTTTCCTTGGGCGGTTGGGTCGTTCTGGAACTGCGTAATGTGGAGGCGGCTTATGGGGCGATCCGGGCCCTTCACGGTCTGTCTCTTGCGCTGAGGCCCGGCGAGGTCGTCGCCCTGCTAGGGCCGAACGGGGCCGGGAAGACCACGACGTTGCGAGTGATCTCCGGCTTGCTCCGTCCGGCGCGAGGTCAGGTCCTTTACCGGGGCCGGGAGATCACCGGGCGTCCTCCGGCGGTCATCGCCCGCATGGGGATCATCCAGTGCCCGGAAGGCCGGCAGATCTTTAAGAACCTCACGGTCCGGGAGAACTTGATCCTGGGAGGGTACCGATTGCGCAATCCTGACCTCGAGCGTCGCAACCTGGAGCGGGTCCTCACCCTGTTTCCAATGCTGAAAGAGCGGCTTCACCAGCCAGCGGGGCTGCTCTCGGGAGGACAGCAACAGATGCTGGCTATCGCTCGGGCCTTGATGGCTGAGCCTGAAGTCCTGTTGCTGGACGAGCCCTCCTTGGGCCTAGCCCCGCGAGTGGTGGAGGAGGTTTTTGAGGCACTGGCTCAACTGAAGGCTCAGGGCCTGACGATGCTGATCGTCGAACAGAACGCTGAGAAGGCCCTGGAGTTAGCTGACCGCGCCTACGTGCTGGAGGCCGGCCGGCTGGTCCTGGCGGATGCCGCCGGCCGTCTCCGAGAGAACCCGGACCTGATCCGAATCTATCTCGGCCGTTAGGGGAGCGTTCCATGCATGCCGCTGGCTCGCTGGAGTTCTGGATCCAGCAACTGATCAACGCCTTAGGGCTGGGCAGCCAGTACGCCCTGATGGCAGTGGGCCTGGCGATGGTCTTCGCCGTGATGCGGTTGATCAACTTCGCCCACGGCACCGTGATGATGGCCAGCGCCTACATCGGCCTCCTCCTCCTCCAGATCGGAATGCCCTTTCCCCTGATCGCCCTCGGCGCGATCGCCGGTGCCGCGGCGCTGGGTGTGCTGATGGAACGAATCGCCTATCGGCCAGTTCGGGGCGCGCCAGACGTTGCGCTGCTCCTGAACTCCTTTGCAGTCGCCGTTCTCCTGGAAAACCTGGCCATCCTTCTGTTCTCCCCGCGCTCCCGTCCCTTCCCGATGCCAGACCTTCTTACCCGGGTGTTCCATCCGGGTGGGAATCTTTTCCTGCCCTCTATTCATCTCTGGGCCTTAGGAGGGGCTCTACTCGCTCTGGGTAGCTTGGCCCTCTTTGTCACTCGAACTCGTCTGGGGCTGGCGATGCGAGCGGCCGCAGAGAATCCCATTGCGGCTCAGTTGCTGGGAATTGAGATCGGGAAAGTCACTATGCTGGCCTTCGCGATCGGGTCGGCGATGGCGGGACTGGCCGTCCTGTTCTGGACAGCTCACGTCGGAACGATCAACCCTGGGATGGGGTTTGAGCCGGTTCTAAAAGCCTTCGTGGCCTGCGTGATCGGAGGCTTTGGGACCATCCAGGGTGCGGTCCTGGGGGGATATCTCCTGGGGGCGCTGGAGATTCTGCTCCAGGGTCTCCTGCCTTCAGGGATTGTGGGTTATCGGGACGCCCTGGTCTATGGAATCCTCATCTTCATCCTGCTGGTGCGTCCGGGCGGGATTCTGGGTTATCTGGAAGCGGAGCGGGTCTGAAATGGGCGCATCTCCGATTCGATATGAATGGCGATGGGGGTTACGCGGCGCTGCTATGTTGCTGCTTGTCGGTATCTATCTGGCGCTGGAGCGGGGAGGCAGCGCCTATCTCCAGCGCCTGGCTGTCCTGTTCCTGATCAATCTGATGCTGGTGGTCAGCCTGAATCTCTTCACCGGATTCACCGGGGTCTTCTCCCTGGGCCATGTGGGCTTCATGGCCTTGGGGGCGTATGCCTCCGCGATCCTGACGCTTCCCATTGTGATGAAAAGGGTCAACCTCCCGGATCTACCGGCGCCGCTGGCCTCCATCACCCTGCCCTTTCTGCCCGCCCTGATCCTGGGAGGATTCACTGCCGCAGCAGTGGCTCTGCTGATCGGCATCCCGGTCCTGCGATTGAGCGGCCACTTCGTCGCTGTAGCTACGCTGGGCTTTTTGATTATCACTCGCGTGGTGTTAATCAATGCAGAGGCCTTCACGCGAGGGACGCGGACGTTCGCTGGCGTGCCGCCATTTACCACGCTGGGATGGGCGGCCTTATGGGCTCTTCTGAACCTTTACATCGCTTGGCGCTTGAAGCACTCCTCTCTGGGCCTGCAGCTCCGGGCCGCTCGGGATGATCCATGGGGAGCACGCGGGGCAGGAGTCTCCATCGCCCGGGTGCGTCTGATCGCTTTCGGGATCAGCGCCTTCTTCACCGGGATCGCCGGAGGGCTGTGGGCTCACTTTCTCACGGCCTTCTCGCCGAACGCTTTCTATTTCTCCAAGACCTTTGAAATCATTGTCATGATGATCGTGGGCGGAATGGGAAGCGTGACTGGCTCCGTCCTTGGGACGTTGCTGGTAATGGCCAGCACCGAGTTCCTGCGAAACCTGGAACCGGGCTTCACCATAGGCCCGTTCACGTTTGGCCCGCTATACGGCCTGAGCCAAATCGGTTTGGCTGTGCTCTTGATGCTCCTGATCACGTTCCGCCGCCAGGGATTGCTGGGGGATCAGGAGCTTCGACTGGAGGCCATCCCCGAACGCGTGGAGCGGTGGCTGGAGCGACGGAAGGCCGCTCTGGGAGCTCCTCGCGTTTGGAAGGCAGATCCTTAATTAGGAGGAAGTGCCATGCGCCCGCTGCATCGATTGATCGCGATATGCCTGGTTTTCCTCATCGGGGCCGCTGCATGCCAACCCGCCACCCCGTCCCCTACCCCGCCCCCTGCGGCTACTCCGACCGCTGCACCCGCCGCATCCCCTACCCCTGTCGGCACGCCGGAGGAGCGTGCCCCCATTCGTATCGGCGCGCCCTTCAATTTGACCGGTGGGATGGCTTCCATCGATGTCCCGGCAGCCAATGGGGCCCAGCTGGCCACCGAGGAGATCAACGCCGCCGGTGGTGTCCTGGGCCGCCCGATTGAGCTGTTGGTCCGGGACACCAAGACCGATCCCGCCACGGCCGCCACAGTGGTCACCCAGCTGATTGAGCAGGATAAGGTCGTTGTGGTTATCGGTTTCAACGATTCCGACTATGTACTGGCCGCCGGACCCCTCTGTCAGCGAGCAGGGATCCCCTTCATCACGGTCGGGGCCACCTCGCCACGTCTGCCGGGCCAGGTTGGGGATGTGCTCTTCCTGACTCCCTTCGGCGACAATGTGCAGGCCGCGGTAGGAGCCGAGTTCGCCTTTGAGAAGTTCGGCAAGACCGCCTACCTGCTCTGGGACAAAGGCGCGGAATATACCACCGTCCTGGCCAAATACTTCAAGGATCGCTTCACTGAGCTGGGCGGGACCATCGCACTGGAGGATACCTACCAGTCCGGCGATAAGGATTTCTCCGCCCAGATCGCCAAGGTGAAGGCTTTGCCTCAGCAACCGGACTTCTACTATATCTCCGCTTTGCCGGATGATGTGGGGACGATCGTGAAGCAATTCCGGAACGCAGGGATCACTGGACCCATCGTGGGCGGTGATGGCTACGACACCCCGCTCCTCCTGGAGGTAGCGGGCCCGGCGGCTGAGAACGTGTTCTTCACCACCCACTCGCTGCTCACGGCGGACTCCCCGAATGAGAAGGTGCGCAAGTTTGTGGAGGCCTATAAGAAGAAATACGGAACGGATCCTGAAGCTGTCTTTGCCGCGTTGGGCTACGATACGGTATATGTGCTCGCCGAAGCCATCCGTCGTGCAGGATCCACGGACAGCCAGGCCATCAAACAGGCCCTGGAGAGCATCCGGGACTTTCCGGCGGTCACGGGGGCAATCAATTACTCGCCGCAATCGCATATCCCGCAGAAGGGGGTGACCGTGATCGAGGTAAAGGGCGGGAAGTTCACCCTGGCCGTCGAACGGGTTCCTCAAAAGGTCCCTGCCCCGTAAGAGTCCTTTAAGGGACAGTCGCCGGTGGAGTGGCAGCGGTCAGACCGCTGCCACTTCACGCTGGCTTCCGGGACTGTGCAATCCAAAGCGATGCCATCGTCTTTATGATTCCCACATCCTGGAGGCAGAGACTATGACGGGCTGGAAGAACGAGGTCCGGGCATCGATCCGCAGCCACGGAATTCACTACGTGCGCTTTATCTGGTGCGACAACGCAGGCCTTATCCGAGCCAAGGCCGTTCACACCGCTTTCCTGGAGGATTACCTGGAGGACGCGGGGGTGGGGATCGCCGCCGCTCAGCAGGCCCTCCCGGTCATGTATGATGCCCTGGCCTCTGGATCTGGACTGACTCCCGCTGGCGAGGTCCATATGTGGGCGGACTGGTCGACCTTCACCCCGCTGCCTTACGCCCCCGGCCACGCCCGGGTGCTGACGGATATCTACGCGGGGGATGAGCCATGGCCTCACTGCCCCCGCTCCTTTCTCCGCCGGATGATCGAACAGGCTGGGCGGCGGGGATGGCGGATCATGGCCGCCTTTGAGAACGAGTTCTATCTCCTGCGCCGGGAAGGCGACCAGGTGGTCCCGGCCGATTCCACGGTGTTCGCCCAAACGGCCGCCCTGGACGCTGCGGCGGCGGTGCTGGAGGAACTGACCACCGCCCTGGAAGCTCAGGGGGTCGTCCCGGAGATGATCTACGCGGAATCCGGCCCCGGGCAGTTCGAAATGCCGATTCGCTACGCGGAGGCGTTGCGGGCGGCGGACAACCAGATCATCTTCCGCGAGACGGTGCGGGCGGTCGCCCGCCATCATGGCCTGATCGCCTCTTTTGTTCCCAAGATCTTCCCGGACAAGGCCGGCAGCGGCGCTCACCTCCATTTCAGCCTGTGGCGGGGTGATCGCAACCGGACCGCAGATCCTCGCCGCCCGGAGGCGCTGTCCGCAGAGGCCCGGGCGTTTGTGGCAGGGATCCTCCATCACCTGCCCGCCCTGATGACCTTCACAACCCCCAGCCCGAACTCCTATAAGCGGATCCGCCCGCGCTTCTGGAGCGGGGCCTTCACCTGCTGGGGCTACGGCAATCGGGAGGCGGCCGTGCGAGTGCCTCAGCCGCCGGCCGGTCGGCCGATCACTCACATTGAACTGAAGACAGTGGATCCCTCCTGCAACCCCTATCTGGCCTTAGGGGCCGTGATCGCAGCTGGATTGGATGGTCTGGAGAAAGGGCTCGATCCTGGCGAGCCCATTCAGATGGATCCGGCCGATCTTTCGGAAGAAGAGCAGGCAGTCCGCGGCATCCGGCCGCTGCCGGCGAGCCTGGGCGAGGCCATCGCGGCCCTGGAGCAGGATGAGGTCCTCCTTCAAGCGCTGGGGCCAGAGCTCGCGCGCTCCTACCTTGCCGTGCGGCGCGCGGAGTGGGAGGCGATGAAGGATCTCCCCCACGAGGAGGAAGTGCGGATCCTGCTGGAGCGTTACTGAGAGGCCACGATCTCCCCACAGGTCCGCCCACTTCAGCGGCTATCCGATAGTTTCCTGACAAACCCTTGCAAGCTCTGGAGGGAGAGAACGTGGATCTCTCGGGCATCCCGATCATTGACCAGCATGCCCATAATCTATTGCGTCCCGAGCACACACGGGCCTTTGCCTATCCCTCGGCCTTCACCGAGGGTTATGCCATCGAAGTGGTCACCCACCATGTGCAGGAGACCCTCTTTTTCCGCCGCAGCATGCGGGAAATCGCGGAATTGTTGGGCTGCGAGCCGAGGCTGGAGGCGATCCTGGAGGCGCGGGAGCAGCTGGGCTTTGAGCAACTTGCCCGACGCTGTTTCGAGGCGTCGGGCTTCCAGGCCATCCTCATGGACGATGGCTTCATGCCGGATCAGGTGATGCCAACCGGGTGGCATAACCGTTTCGCCCGAACCTATCGTTTGCTTCGCGTGGAGTTCCTGGCCGAGCAATTGATCCTGCAGACCCCGACCTGGTCCGCATTTGAAGAGGCCTTTCGATCCGCCCTCGACCTTCCAGCGTCAGAGGTCGTTGGCTTCAAGACCATCGTGGCCTATCGAACGGGATTGGCCATCGAAATCCCGGATCCGGAAGCCGTTCGCTCGGCCTTTGCGTCCTTACGACAGCAGGCTGCGCAGGGAGCACGCCTCCGATTGGCCCACAAGCCTCTGAACGACTGGGTGGTCTGGCGAACGCTGGAAGCTGCCGCTCAGCAGGGCCGACCCGTTCAGTTCCACACTGGCTTCGGAGACCCGGATCTGGACCTGAGGTGGGCCAACCCATTGCACCTGCGCCCGCTGCTGGAACACCCCGGTTTCCAGCGAGTGCCCTTTGTGCTGCTCCATGCTTCCTATCCTTACACTCGGGAGGTCGGCTATCTCGCGGCGGTCTATCCCCACGTCCATGTGGATCTGGGCCTGGCCATCCCCTTCCTGAGCCATTTCGGGATGGCCTTCGTTGTCCGCGCCTTCCTGGAGTTCACGCCGATCAGCAAGATCCTGTTCTCGACAGACGCTCATCTGATCCCGGAGCTGTTCTACCTGGGGGCTCGCTGGGGGCGGCGGATTCTGGGGGAAGTCCTGGCGGCGACCGTTGAGGATGGGGATCTCACTGCCGCTGAGGCGGAAAAGGCGGCGGAGGCGATCCTGCGGCGGAACGCACAAACCCTCTATCATTTGGAATAGGACCGAGGAGAGACCTGTCCAGCTGGCCATCCCCCTCAATCTATATACTACATAGGACTTACGCAGTTCGTTTCCCATGGGGGCTTTGGAGGCGGAGCGGGGCGCCT
>JAUQQB010000062.1 GCA_030550075.1 Chloroflexota bacterium
TAGACCAGGGCATCACCGGGCGGGCCTTCCGAACAGGAGAGCCGCAACGGGTGTCGGATGTTTCCCTGGATCCCGATTACGTCGTGGGAGATCCCGCCACCCGGTCTGAGCTGGCTGTTCCGATCTTTGATGGGGAGATCCCATGGGGTGTGCTGGACGCCCAGAGCCCGGAGCCTTACGTCTTCACGCCAGACGATGAAACCCTGATGCTGGCGGTGGCAGGGACCATCGGCCTGGGCCTGGAGGCCGCCCGGGTTTACGAACGGGTCCGCCGGGAACGGGCCCAGGTGGGACTGGAACGGGATCGGCTGATCGCCTTATATGAGGGCTACCTGGCCATCCAGCAACATCCGGATCCCGAGGAGGCATTAACGGAGGTGGTGCAGGCATTCGTCCGCCTGGGATGGCAAGGGGCGCGCTGTCGTGCCTTAGACGAGTCCGGAAGGGTTATCGCGATGCGGGAAAGCGTGCCGCCGCCCTCGTTCTCCCCTATGACGCTGGAGCCCTGGCTTCAGAAGGATCCCCGGCTGGAGCGATACCGATGGCGCGCCCGGCTCTATCGTTTCCCGGCCGGGGATCCAGAGGCGCTGGCATGGTTTCAAGAGGAAATCTCGGTCACACGAGTGGCCCTTCCGCTCCTGGATGCTGCCGGCCGCCTGCTGGGGCTCGTGGAGCTGGAAGCCCCAGAGGGAGAAGATCCTGGAGGGCCCCTGTTGCGGCCGACGGAGTTGCTGGCGACGCTCCTGGCGATCTCCTTCGACCGCGGGCGCCTGCTTCGGCGCTATGAGCAGCGCCTGCGGGA
The DNA here is from genome assembly GCA_030550075.1 of Chloroflexota bacterium. GTDB lineage: Bacteria > Chloroflexota > Anaerolineae > Thermoflexales > Thermoflexaceae > Thermoflexus. The sequence continues at coordinate 803 of JAUQQB010000062.1, forward strand.
GCAGACGATGCTCTACCGGGCAGTGAGCGTGCTCCTGGGCCCGAAGGAACCCGGCCTTATTCTCACCGAGATCGCCGCCGCTCTCTGCGAGGCCCTGGGTGGAACCAGCGCGTATTTCATTGCCATGGATCCGGAGCATCGAACAGCACGGGTGGCTGCCGAGTATTACGCCGAATCCGCCAACCCGATGGAGCGGGTTTCTGATCTGGGTGTGATCTACCGCGAAGAAGAAGTCCCGCTTGAGTGGGTAGCCCTTCGAGAGCGACAGATCCAGGTGCTGTATGCGGACGATCCCCCGGATGCTTATGAGGGTGAACGCGCCCTCCTGCGCCGATATGGCGGCTGGTCGGTTCTGGTGATCCCTCTGTTTGTCGGGGAGGAGCCCCTGGGTGTGGTGGAGGTATGGGACAGTCGGCGACGCCGCGAATTCGATGGAGGGGACCGCGCCCTGGCCCAGGCCATTGCGCAACACGCAGCGATCGCCCTTCAGCGGGCCCGTCTGTATGAGCAGCTCCAGCAGGTCAACCGACGTCTGGAAACGATCTTCTCCACGGTAGAGGATGGCCTCATCCTTCTGGATCGGAACGGACGGATCGTTCAGATGAATACAGTAGCCCGGCAGCTGATAGCCGGAGCGGAGCTATCGCCAGAGAGCTCACTGGTGGATCTCCTTCGCCAGCTGCGGCGCTGGTCCCGGGAGGCCGCACGCGCCCTGGCTCAGGGGGTGCGTCGGATTCGTCGGGAAACAGCCGGGGGCTTCCGCCTTGAGCTTTCCTTCCCCCTGAAAGATTCTGTCCGCCAGTTTGCCCTGATATGTTCGCCGGTGCGAGACAACGACCCGCCCGGAGGGGGATGGCTGTTAGTTCTCCGGGACATCACAGCGGAGCGGGAGCGGGATCGATTGCGGGAGGAGATGATCCGAATGCTGATGCATGATCTGCAAAACCCCCTGGGGCCCGTCCACCTCGCTCTGGAGGAGCTGGCCACCTACCCGGAGTTAAGTCCTCCGGCCCGCTCACTGGTCCGAACGGCTTTGCGCGGGCTGGATCGTCTTCAGAATCTGATCAGCAACTTGCTGGATCTCGCCCGCCTGGAATCCGGGCGCATGCCGATCGAGTGGGAACCCGCAGACCTCGGTGGACTGATAGAGGAAGCGGTAGAGGAATGGGGGGTGATGTTCCAGCGTCAGAGGCTCCGTGTGACGGTGGAGATTGCACCGGAATTCCCGTGGGTGTGGATGGATCGGCAACTGATCTCCCGTGTGCTCTGGAACCTCCTGTCGAATGCCACCAAGTTCACGCCAACGAGGGGTGAGATTCGGATTCGCGCCTATCCCAGGGAGGGAATGGCTGTCCTGGAGGTTTTCAACAGCGGCTCTTACATCCCGCCGGAGCAACGGCAACGGATTTTCGAGCGTTTTATCGCCCTGCCAGGTCGGGGCGGATATGGGCTGGGACTGGCCTTTTCGAAGCTGGCGGTGGAAGCCCACGGTGGACATATCGACGTGGAGAGCGACGTTAGCGGCACCACCTTCGTGGTCCGACTGCCGCTTCGCCACTCCCCTTCCTGAACGCTCCGCTTCGATGCGAAGGAGGAACGCGGAGGTGGAGATCAGGCCAGGATGAGAGCGATGCCGCCCGGGAGTGTGGAGGCCGGAACGCGGCCATCGTGCTAAACGGATGCCCGGACAAGAGGTGCTGTTGCTGGATCCTTCCGATAATCGCTAAAATGAATGGCGGTTCTGTGAACAGGAGGCCTCAACCCATGAAGTCTTCGGCTCCACAGGCTCAAGATACAGGGGGCGTTCAGCACTTGCTCTGGGAGCTGGCCCGGGCTTACACCGAGGCGCTTCGAAAGACACTGGGGGAGAAGCTGGTCGCCGTCGCCCTGTTTGGATCGGTGGCGCGGGGGGAGGCCACCCCGACCTCCGATATCGACCTGCTGGTCGTGGTGGAGGATCTGCCTCCAGGCCGTTTCCAGCGCTATGCCTGGCTGGAGGCCGCGGATCGGGCGGTGGAGCCGCAGGTGCAGGCACTGTGGCAACAGGGCATCCCGGTTGAGATCTCTGTGATTCTGAAGACGCCGGAAGAGGCGATGCGCATCACTCCGCTCTATCTGGACCTGACGGAGGATGCCTGGATTCTCTATGAACGGGAGCCCCTGCTCTCCACCGTTCTGGAACACCTGCGTCAGCGGCTGCGAGCACTGGGCGCCCAGCGGAAACGTCAGGGGGCCATTCGTTACTGGGATCTAAAACCGGATTTTCGGCCCGGGGAGATCATCGAGCTATGACCAGCGAGGAAATGGCCCGCGCCTATCTGGCTCAGGCGGAGGAAATCCTGAGGGAGGCGGAACGTCTTCACCAGCGTCAGGCATGGAATCTGGTGGTCCGCCGATCGCAGGAAGCGGTGGAGCTGGCCCTGAAGGGGATCCTGCGTCATGTAGGGGTGGAAGTTCCACGAACCCACGATGTCAGTCTCTGGCTGAAGAATTACCAGAACCGCCTGCCTCCTCCTCTCCGAAATGAGGTCGACCGCCTGGCCTCGATCTCACGACGTCTTCGTCTGGAACGGGAGCTCAGTTTTTATGGGGATGAAGATGTCGGGGCACCCCCTCAACGCCTTTATACGGAAGAGGATGCACGGATCGCGCTGGAGGAGGCCAGGTGGGTGCTGAAGCGATGTAAGGAGGCCTGGCTACTCACATCCGGATCGGAGCGGTGAGCATGGGGCCATCGGTAGGGATCTTTGATTCCGGCGTGGGAGGGCTGGCGGTATGGCGGGAGTTCGCCCGCCTGGCCCCGGATGCGCCCACGCTGTATGTGGCCGATCAGGCCCATGTCCCCTATGGTCTCCGGCCGCCGGAGGAAATCCGACGCTTTGCGGAGGCCATCACGCGATTCCTGCTGGATCAGGGAGCCCGCCTGATCGTGGTGGCCAGCCATACGATCTCCGCCGCGGCCCTCTGGCCGCTGCGAGAGACCTTCCCCGATGTCCCCTTCGTGGGCATCGAACCGGCCGTGAAGCCAGCGGCCGCCCAGACCCGAACCGGGGTGATCGGCGTGCTGGGCACCTTCGGCACCCTGAATGGCCCCCTCATGGCCCGCGTCGTGGAACGGTTTGCCCAGCATGTCCGGGTGGTCCCCCGGGTTTGTAGCGGATGGGTGGAACAGGTCGAGGCCGGCCTTCTGGAAGGGGAAGAAGCGGAGGCGCGGGTTCGCGCTCATCTCGATGTCGTGCTTCAGGCAGGCGCGGATGTGCTGGTGCTGGCCTGCACCCACTACACCTTCCTGGCTCCTCTGATCCGTCTTCTGGCCGGACCAGAGGTTTCCCTGGTGGATCCGGCGCCAGCGGTGGCCCGGCGGGCAGCGGAGATCTGGCGAGCGCAGACCCGGGGGGCGGAGGAGGAGACCGATCCCGGGTTCAACCGGGGGGCCTGGCGGGGGGACGCAAGGACCGCCCTCCACCGCTTCTTCACGACGGGTGATCCGCTGCGCTTTCAGGAGCAGCTCCGCCGGTTGATTGGTCAGGATGGCCCGGTGGAACGCCTCGTGTGGGATCCCCAGGGTGTGCCTCGGATGCCCTCCGGCTGAGGGCTATTCCGCTCCCACCTTCTTCCCAGCCCGGATTGCATCTTGCTCTGTTGCCAACTGGGGGCTTGCTGGATTTACCCTCTCCCCCGCCGGTTCGCGGCGAGAAGAGAGGCAAACGCGGAACCCAAGCAGGCACCGTCAAGAGCGCAACAGAGCAAGCGCATCTCCTATCCCGAAGGGGAGAACAGGAGGATCCTGTGGAGACGCATATCCCGGCTTTTGTTTTGCTCCTGGCCCTGCTGATCGTCGCCGCAAAGGCGGGCGCGTGGCTGAGCCTGCGATTGCACCAGCCGGCTATTCTGGGAGAGCTCATCGCTGGCTTAATTCTTGGGCCCAGCCTGCTGAATGTCTTCTCCTGGCCGATTTTTCATCATCAGGGGTTTCAGGAAATGGTCCTGGTGTTTGGAGAGCTGGGGGTCATCCTGCTGATGGGCATGGCCGGCCTGGAGATCGAACTGGAGGAATTTTTGAAAGCCCGTCGCGTGGCCCTGCTGGCGGGAACAGCAGGGGTGGTGATGCCGCTTCTGCTCGGCACGCTGGTCGCTTACCCATTTCACCGTGATCTGCCCACATCCATCTATGTGGGCCTGGTCCTCAGCGCCACCAGTGTCAGCATATCGGCGCAGACCTTGCTGGAGCTGGGCCGTCTGCGCTCTCCGGAAGGGATCGCCCTTCTGGGGGCGGCGGTGGTTGATGATATACTGGCGCTGCTGGCCCTGGCGGTGTTCACCGGTGTGGTGAACCCGGGAGGTGGGGCTGGAGGGGGAGTCGGGGGCTTGGCGATCGCCATCGTCCGCATGACGCTCTTCCTGATCCTGGCCTTTCTCCTGGCCCGGGCTGTGTTGCCGCGAATGGCCACGTGGGTTCAGAACCAGCCTGTTAGCGAGGGGCTGATGGCCCTGGCGTTCGTGGCGATCCTGGCCCTGGCGGGGGCAGCAGAGGAGCTGGGCGGGCTGGCAGCGATCACCGGTGCCTTCCTGGCCGGCCTGGGCCTGGGTAATCATCCCGCCCGTCACACGGTCTTCGAGCGTCTGCGCCCAGCCGCCTATGGCTTCTTTGTGCCCCTCTTCCTGGTCGGTGTGGGCCTTCGGGCCGACTTGCGGACGATGTCGCTCGAAGGGGCAGTGTTCACCCTATTGCTGATCGCCGTGGCGATTCTCTCCAAACTGATCGGCTGCGGCGTGGGGGCCTGGCTGGGAGGATTCCGCCCGTTGCAGGCCTGGCGCGTGGGGCTGGGGATGATCTCCCGAGGAGAGGTCGGCCTGATCCTGGCCTCCCTGGGCCTTTCAGCGGGCTTCCTTCAGCCTTATGAATTCGTGGCGGTCGTCGCCATGGTGGTGGCCACCACGCTGATCACACCGATCCTGTTACGCTGGTCCTTCGGGCCACGGAGTCTTCAGGAACTTCACGCCGCAAGGGAATGAGGAGGTTCAGATGCCGAAATGTGTGGTGGCGGTGATTCCGAATCTGGAGAAGGTGCATGATGTGCTTCGCGCCTGGGAAGCGTTAGGGGTTCCCGGGGTGACGATGATCGACACCATCGGGATGGCCTCTTTGCGCCAGTGGGTGGGGCGGGAGGATCTGCCCCTGGTCCCCTCCCTGCGCTCCATCCTGGAGAGCGCGGAAACCGCCTTCCATCACCGCACGCTGTTCTCCGTCATTCCGGACGACTTCGACCTGGAACGGCTGATCCGGGAGACGGAGCGCGTCCTCGGACGTTTCGAGGATCCTGAGACCGGTTTCTTGTTCGTATTACCCGTTCTGGAAGTTCGGGGCCTCCGACAGCCGTGAACGTCCTGCGCATCCGTGAAGAGGTCGAGCAGGGGCTCCCGGCTCTGCGGCTGGAGAATGAATGGCTCGCGCTCACGATCCTCCCGGATCTGGGCGGGAAGATCGCCGCATGGGAGGATCGGCGCCGGGGCCTTTCCTGGCTATGGCGGAATCCTTACCTCCCATGGCGGCTCCCCCGCGATGAAGCCCATTATGTCCGGGAGTTCGACCTGGGCGGCTGGGATGAATGTTTCCCCGCGATCGCCCCAGGGCCTTACCCCGCAGACCCCTGGGCGGGAATTCCGATCCCGGATCATGGAGAGCTCTGGTCCCAATCGTGGAGGATCCAGGCCCGGATCGAGGAGGGGAAACGCGTGATCGCTACCGGTGTAGTGGAAGGCCGCATGTTCCCTTATCGCTTTGAGCGCACCCTGCTGTTAGAGGCCGATCGCCCCAGCGTCCGGATCCGTTATCGCGTGCGGAACAACGCGGAACATACCTTCTACTTCCTCTGGGCGGCCCATCCTCTCTTCCCGATGCTGCCCGGGATGCGCTTGCTGGTTCCAGGGCCGGCGGTGGGGCGGGTCGCAACGGCGATCGGCGTTTCCCCCAAAGTCACCATTTTCTCCTGGCCCCATCTTCCGGTGGAGGGAGGCCTTCTGGATCTCCAGGAACCGGATCCCGAAGGAGGATGGGCGTTAAAGCTCTTCCTTCGCCCCGCCGCTTCATGGGTTCGCCTGATCGACCCGACCGGCGCGTGGTGGGAGATGGGATGGCGGGGTCCGATCACCCATCTCGGCCTGTGGATCAACGCCGGAGGATGGTCGGGCGCGGACACGCCGCCCTATCAGAACCTGGCCCTGGAGCCCGCGATCGGGGCGCCCGATGATTTAAGCGAGGCGATGCGAGAATGGGGTTTCTTCGGCCTGCTGCCTCCCCTTCAGGAGATGGAGTGGACCCTCCAGGTGACGGTGGGATAATAAGATTCTGGGAACCATCCCGCCTCCCCCTTACGGCTGCACCACAACGGGAGTCCCGATATCCGCCCACTGGTAAAGCTGCTCCGCGATCGGCGTCGGCAGGTTAACGCATCCGTGGCTCATTGGACGGCCAAAGTTGTTATGCCAGTAGGTCCCATGCAGGGCGTAGCCCTTATAGAAATACATCACATAAGGAACATTGGGCAGCCGATAACCCGGACCGGTCATCGTCTGAGCGCGCAGCTTGAGATAGATGCGGAAGGTCCCGATCACCGTGGGCGTGCGGGGTCGCCCCGTCGAGACCTTCGTCCGCAGGATGGGGGTTTCTCCCTCATAGGCTGTCAGCTCCTGATCGCTCAGATCCACCAGAATCCACCGACCCGGAAACGGCGGCCCAGGCAATGGGGTGGGTGAGACCGTGGGACGCGGACGAGAGGGCACCGGCATAGCTGGACGAGGGATCCGCGTTGGAGTCGGCGAAGGGTCTGGCAGAAAGGTGGGATGCGGAGAAGGAGATGGTGAGGGCGCCGGGGTGAAAGGAAGCGGAGTTGCTGTTGGAGAGCTCTCCTCAACGCTCGTCGCGGTGCTGGAACCTTGCCGATCCCGTCTTCGGAGATCCGCGGCGGCATCCAGGGCGGGGTCCAGCGCCACCGCCTCCGGAAGAGGGGGCTCCCCTTCCTCCAGAAGCTCCCACGGATCAACGGCTCCAGAGCCCCAGGCGATGAGGAGAACGGCGATCAGCGTCAGCAGCCCATAGAGGAACCCGATCCCAATGATCCACCTGGGCCAGCGGGCGGGAGGACGTCCCCGAGCATTTGGGAAGCGTCTCCGGATCCGCCGCACCACCGCACGGATCGGCGGGGATGAAGGCGCCGCCGCATAGGCCCGGGCAGCCCACCACAGGGCCTCCTCCGGGGAAGCCGCCCGAAGCGCCCGCTGTGCCCATCGAAGCGCCTGCCGCTCCGCAGACGGCGATGAGACATCCATGGCTTCCTCCCCAAACGTCGCGATCATGTCGAGAACCTGGGACGGCTCACGTCCCCCAAAATTCCTTCAACGGGACAGACGCACCCGGATCTCCCATCCCGTCCAGCCGATCTGGTCCTCTGAGAGCTTGCACGGGCGGGCGCTCACCTCTGCCAGCACAGGCTCCGACCCCTCGATCCCCAAGCGATAGGCACCCTGGGGCTCCATTCGGACATCCGCGTATCCCTTTCCCATCCCGGGCTTCAATCCCGTCAGCAAGGTCTCCATCCCTCGAGGTCCGCTCACCCACAGGCGCACCCCGGACCGCCCCTCCCCGTCCGGGCCGAGGACCTCGATCCGCAGCAACGGTGAGGTTTCACACAGTGGCCGTTGCTCGATGACCTGCGAAACGGATGGCGTCGGCGTAGGGGTCATGGTTTCGACAAGGGCCGACGTAGGCGTAAGAGGAGACTCCTGTGTCGGGCTCGGAGCAGGTGATGGGGAGAACGTCGGGGTCACGGTCGGAGAAGGTGTTGGGGTGGGAATCAGCGTTGGCGAAGGCGGCAAGCGGGTGGGCACTGGCGTGGCCAGGATCACCACCAGTGCCGGGGAGCGCGCGCCTAACTGCTGGGCCGCGCGAGCCAGGTCCTGAACGATCCCGGAAGGCCAGTTTTCCAGAAGCCCTCGCTCGGCGAGAGCGGCCACCCGCTCCGGAAGATCTGGCAGAGCCAGCGCCTCCAGCCGTCGCTGCAGCGCGACCGGATCTCTTTCCACCGCATCCGCACGGGCGGCGAGCACGATCCAGAGCTCCTGGTAAGGGACGGCCAAATCTGCCGGGGAGGACCTCCCGGCTGGTGGCGGGAAAATTTCCCATGCCAAGTAAAGCCCCCCGATTAAGCCCGGAAGCAAGCCGATGATGAAACCAACTCCCAAATGCCGTTTCACGGTGGACCTCCGGATGGCTCCGATGCGGAGGGCGCGCGCAGAGCGCGGAGCAACTCCGCGATAGCGGAACGGGCGGCAGGGGAGATCGAAACCGTGGAACGATCCGGGAACCGCTGTAAGACCTCAATGGGATCCCCCAGTAAGGCAAGCCGAGCTCGGGCGAGCGTCAGATCCTGATCCCGGGTGTAGGCCAGGGCGACCATCTGCACATACTCGGCCCGCCAATCCGGATGGAGGTCCATGGGGGCCACATCAATATAACGCACCGGCCAGACGTAATACCCAAGGAGGAACCCCACTCCCACACCGATCACCAGCCCTAATCCGAGCATCCCGATCATCGCTTTGTGTCTACGCATAGGTCTGGATCCCTCCCAACCCTGTAGGACAACTGCTTGCAGTTGTCCTACAAATCCTCGAGCCATTGAAGGGCCCTCCGGAGATCGCCCTGGTTTTTCCGGAGCCATCCACCCCCACCCTCGCAAACCCAGAACGTTCGCATCCCGACCTGTTGAGCAGGCTCGATATCCTGCTTCAGGTCATTGCCAATCATCCCGCACGCTTCCGGAGGGACCTGCAGACGTTCCGCAACCTCCAGGTAATATTCCGGCCATGGCTTTGTAAAGCGCATATTCTCCATCGTGGTGATCCAGTCGAAAGGGACATCTCCTAGTCCAGCCCATTCCAGACGCTGGCGGATGGCGACCTCTGGGAAGACCGGATTCGTCGCCACGGCGAGGCGCAGGCCTCGTGCTTGCGCTCGCTCCACCAGAAGCCGGGCCTCCACCCTGGGCTCAGTGAGCACGCGCAAAGATGGAAAGATCTCCGCATAAAAGCGCTCAAAGAGTGGGGCCCAGAAATCCCTAGACCGTTTCGTCTCCCGCTCAAAAGCCTCTATAAAGCGCTCCCACACCGTGCGCCGAGGATCCGGTCGGCGAATCGCCTCCCGCACCGCAGCAAGGAGAGCAGAGAGAAGGGTTGCCGGTGGATGATGAGAGGCCATGAACACCTGAAGCCGATCGAAATAGGCCGGCATAAAGCGATCCATATCGTTGACCAGCAACGTGCCGTCCAGATCAAAAAGGATCGCGCGGATCATCCGGCAGGCTCTCCCGTATCTGAGGAGGGAAGCCGATGCAGATGACACTCCCCGCAACCGATCTCCGGGCGTGGAACCTCCATCAAGCGGAGGGTGCAAACGGCATAGACACGCACCTGTTCCCGTAGGCCCAGCCATGTTTTCGCCACCCGGGCTTCCAGCGCCAGATGAGGGCAGGCGTTCGCGCGGATGATCCCGGGAATCGGACAGGTGGCGCAGAGATAGGGCTTCCAAATCCCCCCACCGGGGGTCCGCTCAATCAAACGACAGGCCTGCGTCTGCCGTCCCCGATAGTAATCCTCATAGTAAAATGGACATTCCGCCCCATACGGTGTGCGCACGATTCCGCCTCCATTTAAACTGATTATAAATGCAATGCAACATGCCATCTAATGCTTCATCCAGATTTGTTTTGAGGCTATGGGATCGGGAAGGCTCATCGCCCCACCCCCTGAATCCCCCCTCCCCACGGCCCTTTAGGGCCGTGGGGAGGGGGGATTTAAAGGATTTTGGGGGCGAGCCGGGCGCCTTCGGC
>JAUQQB010000063.1 GCA_030550075.1 Chloroflexota bacterium
TGGGCCGTGGGGAGGGGGGATCAAGGGGGGTGGGGCCATTCTACCTCTTCTCGCGAGCCCCGAACTGCGTAACTCCTAAAAAAGGAGAGGATCCGCCATGTCCCAGCAGCCGATGAGCCCCCAAACCCTGGAGAAGGCTCAAAGAGAACCATCGGTTCGACGGACCCCGCTTGCATTTCCACTACCTGTCCCGGTTGAACGCTCCTTCCAGGTTGGCAAGCGCTGGGGTTGGATCTTTCTCTTCCTCCTGATCTTCGCCCTCTATCTGCCGGTGCTCTCCGTTGGCTTCTTCTCCGATGATCTCCTTCTCTCCATCCTCATCCATCGAGATCCCCGGGCTCTTTTTCAGGGCGCTCAGGGGTTCCTGCACTATCGGCCGCTTTCGATGTCCCTGTTCTGGCTGATCCAGCGAGGGTTCGGCTACGACCGTGCCGCTTTTCATTTCCTCACCCTGAGTGTCCATATGCTGAACACGGCCCTGCTCTATCCGGTCCTCCGGCGCATAGGAACCCCCCGCCGGATCGCCCGGAGCGCGGTCGCGCTGTTCGGCCTCTTCCCCTTCGCCCATGAACCCATCGCCTTCCTGATGGGATCCGTCCACAGTCTTGCGCTGTTCTGGATGCTGGTCGCCACCCTGACGATCCTCCGCGTAGGATCCCGGGGGACGTTGGGGAGGATCCTCGCGGCCCTTGGGGCCTATGGGGCCGCCATTCTGTCCCATGAGACGGGCATCGTCTGGCCGGCCTGGCTGCTGGGGATCGCCATCGCGCGCCCGGGCCGGTTTCCGACCCTGCGCCGGGCGATCCCGGCGGGCTTTGCTCTGGGCGTCAGCTATGTGCTGCTCTGGCGCACCATCCCCCGGGGCGATCCCGGTGTCTTGGCGATGCCGATCTTCACCCTGGAGAGCAGCCTCTATGCGATGCAAGGCTGGTTGTATCCGCTGGGGCCGATTTTCGGAGCGCTGTGGAAAACCCTGTTCGCGCCCCGGCCGATCCTTCTGCGGGCGCTACGACCCGAGGACTGGGCCTTTATCGGGCTGGGGTTGGGGATCACCGCAGGGATAGCTCTGTGGACCCGGCCCCGATGGACCGTTCTGCTGGGGCTCTGGGGGTTCGGCGTCAGCATCGCTCCGGCATTGATGTTCTGGGGCCCGGCCTCGGGGATGATGAACTACCCGCGGATGCTGCTCATCCCCGGCATCTGGAGCACGCTGGCCTGGGCAGGTGTCCTGGAAGGGATTCGCCGCCAGGGGAGCTGGGGTCGTGTGGTCGCCGGAGCTGTCCTGGGAGGCACGCTGACGATCGCCCTTCTCTTCCTCACCACCTCGCTGGGCTACTACCGGGATGCGACCCGTATCCTGCATGGAATGGCGCAGGCCGCCCGGGAAGCAAGCAAGCGTCCTATCCTCTTTGTGAACCTGCCTTATAACGTGGGTTATCGGTGGTTCCGGGCCCGTTACTATCCATATCCTTATGGCGGAGCAGGGGCAGTGCTGATTACGGACGATCGGCAGCTGGCCGGGTATATCCGGATCAACGGCGGGCCGGACCTGACAGATCGGCCGGCGGGGTGGGTGCGGAGCGTGCGAGTGGACGCTTTGTATCCGGGATGGTTCACCCCGGCTCCTCCAATGGATTTCCACGCCCTCCGGGATGCACTAAAGGATCACGCGGTCTACGTGTTTCAGGAAGATCTGACCTGGATCCCGCTGCATCACATCTGGCGGGTGGGGGAAACCTCGATGGAAGCCATGCGCCGGGAAGAGGGGTTCCACCGCCTGGATCCGGCTCCATCCTTTGATGAAAGCATTGCGCTCCGGGGCTGGCGCGTGGAAGAGAGGACGGGGGAACTGATCCTGCTCTGGGAAGCGCAGGCGGCGCCCGGCCGTCGATGGCAGGTGTTCGTCCACCTTCTCGATTCCGGAGGACGGATGATCGGCCAGGCCGATGGGCCGATGGCCGGCGGGCTCGCGCCCACCGACGCATGGCGCCGGGGAGATCAGGTCCTCGATCGGCATCCGATCCCCACAGGCATACAGCCGGCGGCATTCCGGGTTGGGCTCTATGACCTGGAAAGCGGGGAGCGGGCGGAGGTTCGGTGGGGAGAAGAGAAACCAAAGGACCGGAGCGTGGTTCTCCCAGCCCGACCCTAACCCCGCAGGACGGAGTTACGCCATTCATCTTCTTCCCCATTTTCTTGGGCTGGGCCGGGCATCGAGGCACCCGGCCCAGCTCACCCGGCCCGGTTCGAGAGATGGATTTAGAAGCTACGCAGTTGAAAGCCCTGAAGGCGGTGCGATAATATAAATAAATATGCAGATAAGACATATCGTTCTCCCCCTCTATGCGCCTCCTCTTGAGCCGGGGAGAAAGAGTAAGTTCTTGGAGGCCGGCAAGGCCGTCACAGGCGGCTTCCCCAAAGTCTCCACTGGGGAGATGTGCTGATGGGGACTCTGATCATGGGAGATGTTGACGCGATCAAGGACTATGTCTTCGAAAGTTCCCGGCTTCCGCAGATCCGTGGGGGAAGTGCGTTGTTGATGAGATGCGAGGAAGAGGTGCGCCGCCGGATCATGGAAGCGGGAGGAACGATCTGGGTAGCGCGCGGCGGCTTCTTCCTCGCGGAAGTTCCTCAGGATCAGGCCCCCCATCTGATCCGGGAGATCCACGAAATCTTCGACCGTCACACCCTCACCGCCACCATCACCCTGGTTTCAGAAGAGGCGCCGCCTCCTTCACCCCCATCCCCCTCGCCCTCGCTCGATGGTTGGGCAGGACGCCTTGCCCGGGCCTCCCCTTCCCTCACGCCTTTTTCCCGCCGGATCGCCTTTTTAGCGGCCCGGCTTCGAGCAGCCAAAGAAATGAAATCGCACACCCCCTTTTTCGAGACCTTCCCCTTTGGGCGCAGGTGCGCGATCTGCGCGAAGCGAGCTGCGATGGAATGGGTGTCCATGCCGGAGGGCCTCACGCCAGCATGCCCTGTTTGTATCCAGCGTCATACTGCGGGCCGCCAGGCCCGTCGAGGGATCCGAAGGATGTGGGCGCTCTGGTATGATCAGGCAACCGGTCAACCATTCCCGGACCAGCCGCCCCAGGATCTGGAACAGCTGGTAGCGGGGGATCCCCACGGACGCCTGGCCTTCATCTATGCGGATGGAAACGATATGGGTCGTCACCTGATGGAGTGCACCTGCCCTCAGGACTACCGGGCCCTCTCCAGGCGGATCTTCAAGGGCACCTATCGAGCGGTCTTTGAGGCCCTGCGGGATGTGCTCATCGCTCATCACGGATCATTCTGGCCTTTCGAGCTCATCAACATCGGCGGGGATGACATCACCCTGTTGATCCAGGCACGGTATGCCCTGCCGTTCGCAATCCATTTCTTAAAAAACTTTGAGCGCTTCCTCCCCTCCTTCACAGCCTCCTGCAGCGTGGTGGTCGCGGACCATAAATACCCCATCCGCTACTTTGAGGCCCTCGCCGCCGGACTGCTCAGCCAGGCCAAGGCTCAAGCCCGGAGAGGCGGAAGCGCCTTTCAATTCCTGTGGTTGCCGGATCCTATCGCTGTGGAAGAGCCTGAGCTCCTTCTCCAGCGCTATGAATACCTGGAGAAGGGAGCCCGGGTGCAATTGACCGCCCGTCCCTACACCCTGAGCCAGATCGAAGAGCTCCATCAGCTGGCCCGCCATCTGGCGGAGCTGCTGCCGCGCTCCCAGCGCCAGCGTTGGGCGGAAGCCCTCTTTCAGGGGGTGCTTCCCTCCGTCTCCTTCATCCGTTATCAGATCGCCCGCATGCCACCTGGCCAGCAGGCCTCGTTGATAGAGATCCTGAATCGGACGCGCGCCCTGGTTGCTTCCCACCCCTCGAATTATCTGGAGTTCTGGGTCGAGGACCCGTCTACGAATTCCAGAACCTGGAAGACGGCCCTGCTGGATGTCCTGGAGTGGGCGGAGCTCCTCGAATGAGTTCCCTTCCCGCAAATCGAAGGCAAGGTGAGGCGAGATGCACTCGCTGGACGTTCGATGGCAATTCGTCCTTGAGACCCCGTTCCACAGCGCAGGGAACCGTATAGCGATCGGGGTAGACCGGGCCCTGATCCGGGACGCGGAAGGACTTCCCATCCTTCCCGCTACGGCGGTCAAAGGAGTCCTGCGCGAGGCGGTCGAGACCGCCCTCCGAAGCTGGGGCATCCCCACCTGCTTTTCCCCCAGCCCATCCGAGATGTGCTCGGATCCGGCCCGGCTGTGTCTGGCGTGTCAGATATTCGGAAACCCACGATCCCCCTCTCCCCTTCGCTTTTTCGATGCGCGCCCCATCCGGGACGATGAGGAGCTTGCCCGACAATCCACCCATCACCGAACCCACGTGGCCCTCAGCCGCCACCGCCGATCCGCGCTGGAGCACCGCCTGTTCACCTTCGAAACCCTATGGCCGGAAGGGATCCGGTGGGAAGCCCGCATCACGGGCCAGCTCGCGGATCGCGACAAGGCAAAAATGGCAGCCTCCCTTCTCGCCCTGGGTGCTCATATCGTGCATGCGATCGGCGGCCATCGAACGCGCGGGCTGGGCTGGCTCAGAAGCCGGACGCTCCGGATCCTCGTGGACGGAAGTCCGCTTCCGGACCATGACCTTCGCCGACTCTGGGAGTCTCTTTCGGGAGGAAGCCGTGACCGCTCGATCCACGACCTGGCTGCGCCTGAAACCCAGGAGCCCGCTCCTGATCGGCCGTCTCAAGGCTGATTCCGCTTACCTGACCACCCTCCCCTACATTCCGGGGCGGATCCTCCGGGGTGCCTGGGCCGAATATCGCCGCATCCAGAACCAGCTCCAGACGCTGGCCAGCGACGCTCGCCGGATCCAGATCTGGAACTTCCATCCGGCCCCGGCGGGAGCTCGCTATAGCCTGCCCCTGCCCCTGAGCGCGTGGACCTGCAAGAGCTATCCCGGCTTCCGACCGGGCGGCCATGGGGTATTGGACAGCCTGATCCCCCGCCTCGCCTACGCCCTTCTCGAGCGATCCAACGCCCCGCCTTCCCTGCCGTTCCAGACCGTATGCGATCTGTGCAAGGCGCGGACAACCCCGCTGGGCGGATATTACGCTTGCGATCCAGAGGGACGCTTTGAGCGCATCCGCATCCCCCTGCAGTTTCAGACCAAGATCGCCATGTCCCGCCGGCGACGAGCGGCGATGGAAGGCATGCTCTATCAGGTCACCGCAATCGCTCCGCATGAGCCGCTCACCCTCATCGGATGCATGCATGGGCCAGCGGATCTCATTCGGGAGCTTCGGGAGGCGATCGCCCGGGTCGGGATCGGCGCCCTGACGCGGCGAGGCTACGGCGAGGTTGAGGTGGAGGAAGCGCAGCCTCCAGCCTATCCGCCGCTGCAGGAGCGCGTGGAGCGATTCAACCGTCTCCTGAGAGACCTCTGGAAAGACCTGAGCCGGCTGGTCCCCGCCAACCCCCCGCCGGAGCTACCCGCCGGCCTCTATTTCACGGTGGACCTCCTGGCGCCCGGCATCTTCCGGGAGGAGCCTCTCGGCTCCCCCACCCTGGTTCCCACCCTGCGCCTCGCCGGACAGGTCCTCCGTCCGATTTTCTGGATCACCCGCCCCCTCCTGGTGAGCGGCTGGTCCACCGCCTGGGGACTTCCCAAGCCGATAGCCCTGGCCGCCGCTCCGGGGAGCAGTTACGTATTCTGTTGGGAGCAGACGAACTGGGAGGCCCTTGAGGCGCTGGAGCAGGACGGCATCGGCGAGCGGACCGACGAGGGATTCGGCGAGCTGCTCATCTGCCATCCTTTCCATACGGAGGTGGAGCCCGTATGATCCTCCCCATTCCCGTAAGCCAGAGGATTCGCGCATACGATTCGGATCTCATCAAGGAGGCCCAGGGCCTCGCCGAAGGCCTGAAGGAAAGCAGGGAGCGGCAGATCCGCAACATGATGGAAGCCGCCGAGCAGGCGACATGCTGGGCCGCTGTGAAGCTCTTCATTCGCTATCAGGCCGCCCGAAAGCAAATTGAGGGGCCATGGGCGGAGCGTTTAATCCAGCAGCTGGAGAAGCTACGAGAGAAAGCCGACGGGATTGCCGGGGAGACGAAAAATCCGGTCGAGGCGGTGCATCTCGCCCTGATCGTCCGCTTTCTGGGCTATCTGCTTCGATGGGATAAAGTGCGATTCGGAACCGAAAGCTCCGGGGCTGCCGAAAGCCCGCCGGCCTGAAAACCGCAGCGGGAGGATCCCGAGGCGCGCCCCTATCTGGACCCGATCACTGAAGGAGGGCCTTATGTTCGATCAGCTGAAAAACCGGGTCATCATGCAGGCCAGGCTGTACATGGAGCGACCGCTGGCCATCGGCGCGCGGCTCTCCCTGGAACCCAGCGGCACCGATCTCCCGGTGATCAAGGACCCAGCCGGGCGTCCGTTCATCCCCGGATCCTCATTGAAGGGGGTTGTGCGGGCCCATCTCGAACGGCTGCTGCGCGCCCTGGACCGTCGCCCCCAGCTGTGGGCTTGTGATCCCCTCTCGAACCCATGCGTCCCTCCATCGGTTAAGCGGGATTTGGTGGAACAATGGACCCAAGAAGGCGCCTTCAATGATCAACAATTCACGAAGGAAATCCTGGATCGCTCCTGCACCACCTGCAAGCTGTTCGGCTCTCCATGGCTGGCCGGTCGGCTGGCTTTCAAAGATGCGTTCCTGGACGCCCGGGCCATGGAAGGATTCGCCGCTCCCCTGACCTACATCCGAGACGGGGTAGGGATTGATCGGGACCTCGGGGCAGCCCGTCGGGGGATCAAATACGACTTCGAGGCCGTGATCCCGGGCGCCGTCTTCCGGATTGAGATCCTCGGGGAAAACCTGGAAGATTGGGAGATCGGTCTGCTGCTGACGGCGCTGCAATTCTGGGAGGATGGGTTTCTGCCCCTGGGCGGCAAGAGCACCCGGGGGGTCGGGTGGGGCCGCCTGGAATGGGAGGAAATCCTCCAGGTTCGAGCCGAGCGCCTGCTGGACTATATGCTCAAGGGCGCTCTGGATCGCCGCGATATCCAGAGCCTGCGGGAAGCCTTCCATGATTACTATCTCAGAGCATCCGGTCCCTTAAACCCATAAGTCGAGAAAGTCTTGTGCGAACGAAACCCCGGAAAGCGGAGGATGCTCCAGCGAGCCCCAGCCCCTCCTGGCGGTTTTCGGATGTTCGGGGCGGGGTAGGCCGCCTTCGGCAGCTCATCCCGAAGCCTTTTCTTTCCCCCTGCGGGTCGTGGGAAGGGGCAAGGGGATAGGCGCCAGGTCTAACCGGAGGTGTCTGCCATGCATCGAAAGCTCCTGAACACCCTACGGTTGAGGATCCAGATCCGGCCGGAAGGCCCCCTGCTGGTGAAGGCAGGCGGATTTGCCCTGGACCCCACCATCCCGGATATGGCGTTTGTGCGAGTCCGCCTGGCCGATGGCCGCGAGGTTCCTTACCTTCCCGGCTCCTCCCTGAAAGGAACCATCCGGGGGTTTGTGGAGAAGATCCTGCGCACCTGGGATCAACCGGACTGGCGCCGGGCATGTGCGACTTTCCCGGACCACCCTGAAAGCTGTGCATACCGGGTGATGAAACAGGAGGAGAAGGACCCGGCGCTTCCCACATCTGAAATCTACCGGATGAGCTGCGGCGCCTGCCGGATGTTCGGGCATACCCGTCTGCGCGGCCGGGCCGCCTTCACTGACGCCTATCCGGACGGCGAGCTCACCATGGAAACTCGATACGGCGTAGCGATCTCCCGGCGCACCCAGGCGGTCGCTCACGGTCCCTTCGAGATGGAGGTAGCGATCGCGGGGACCTTCGTCGGACATGTGATCTTGGAGAACTTTGAGTTGTGGCAGGCCGCCCTGCTGGCCCACGCCTTCGAGGCCATGAATGAGGGCATGCTGCGGGTGGGCTATGGAAAAACCCGGGGCCTGGGAATGGTCCGGGTGGAAGTCGTGGAAACGATGCTGGACGTGGCCGGGTTGGCATGGAATCCCCATTCCTGGCCCAGCATCGCCGGCCTGCTGGACCCGGAGGCCTGCAAGGCCTATGGGCTCGACCCCATGGAATGGATCCCCATGGAGGTCGAGCCGGATGCTCAGATCTCTTCTCCCTTCTTCACCCGTCGAATCTATAAAGGCCATGAGAAATGGATCGCGATTTCCTGGACCCTGCGCGAGCGAGCGCTGCGCCTTCCGGAGGGCTGAGATGAGCGTTTACGCCTATCGCTGGCAGGGGAAACCGGCAGATCTGCCCGCCCTGATCTCCCGGATCCTGGGGGACGCGTATTTCGTATGGACCGCGGATCCGGCGGAGCTTCGATTCGAGCGAGGCCCTCTGGTTCATCCGCTGGAACAGGGCGCCTGCTTCAATCCGAACGGGGAGGTGCGCTGGGTCCATCTGGGCGACGAGATCCACGCCCTGATCCTGCTGGATCAGGCCCTGGACCCCGCCATGCATGCGGAGGGCATCGAGTCCCTTCCCGGCTCGCCGTGGCCCTCCGAAAATGGCCGGGTCATCCTCCAGTCCCTGACGGATCGCCAGGTTCATCCTTCCCTCTCCCAGTATCCTCATGGCCAGCCCGATGGGGATCTGCAGGCGCGATGGGTGAAACATCCCTCTGGATGGAGGCTGATCAGCCCTCGCCGGTTTGCGACTGCAGGAGAGGGGCGCGCCTCTCAGGAGGATGCGCTCGGAGAGGGGGAGGCTCATCCTTCGTAGCCGGACATCCGGCGCCGGCCCAGCGCCCGATGTCTGGAACGGGCGCAAAGGGGCCCTGCTACGGTTTTCCAGTCCCCCGCAAGGGGGCTTTCGCAAATCGAACCCGGCGCTGGAGCGCCGGGCCATCCTCCAGCATCAACCCGGAGGATCCTATGGAACAGGAAGCGCAGGCACCGTTTGTCTGGGTGGAGATCCGGAACCCCCAACGGTCGGAGATATCCGGATGGCATGATCGCTTTCAGGGAGAGCGGATCACCGTGCGCCTCGATGTGGAAATCAAGGTGGTTTCAGAATACCTCCACATCGGCAGCGGCATGCTCCGGGTGGATGAGACCGGAGGGCATCCGCGAACCTACATACCCTTCGTCCGACGGAACGGACAGCCGGTGATCCCCGGCTCCAGCCTCAAGGGGGCCATTCGAGCGCTGGCGGAGGCGCTCTCCGCCTCATGCCTGTTGTTCCCGGGAAACCCGCCTCCCTGCCCGCCCGTCCGTCCAGAAGCTCATTCGCCTCACCTTTGCCCGGCCTGCCAGCTCTTCGGCGGTGTGGGCTACCGAGGACGGATCCTTTTTGAGGATGCGATGCCCCTGAAGCCTGTTTCCCTTCGCCTGGTCTTAATTGGGGATCTGTGGCAACCCCGAAGGTCTCGCGGCCGGAAATTCTACCGGAACCTCGCCTTCCATCCTGCGCCGGAAGGCGCGGCGCGGAACTTCCACTACGTGGAAGCTGTCCCGCGAGGCGCCCGCTTCCGGACGCGCATCCGGGTTGAGAACACCACCTCTGGGGAGATGGGATGGTTGCTGCGGGCTTTGGGACTGGAAGCCCGGGCCCAGGAGCTGGCTCCGGCCTTTCCGATTAAGATCGGAGGGGCGCGGCCCCGATGTATGGGCGGCGTGGAGATCCGCCCGGTGGAATTGGCCATCTGGGATTCAGCAAGGCTCTCCTGGCGCACGGAGCCCATCGGGACTCTCGGCGCCTGGTGGCATCAGCCTCAATGGCTACGAGAGGACGTATGGGATCCGTTGCGAAGGGAGCTCCGGATGCGCGGCGACGAGACCTGTCCGCGCGGGCCGTATCGAGACCTCCGATGACGGGCTTCCGCCGGGCCAGCCGCTCGCGGGCCTTCCGGACCGGCTGGCGGAATCCCGGCGGGGCGCTCGGGGGGGCTAGCGGAACTGCGAAAAGGGTCTTGCGGCGAGCCCACGCTGCCAGGAAGAAGCTCATGATGGCTCCGACGAGATCTTGCCATGGGAGGAGAGCGGATGACGTCGGAAGACCTGATCGCCCTCGCGCAGGAAATTGCCCATGCGCTGGGATCGGTGCGGCGGAACACCTGGCTGCAATGGGTGCAGATTGCCGGCAATGACCTGCAGCGGGGAATCCGCCAGGCGGCGATCATCGCCCGGGATCCCACCGTGCGAACCCGGATACGAGAGGAAGCCGAGCGGATCCGGGAGGCCATCCAGACCTACCGGGAGAAGCTTCAGCGTCTATCCCCTCAGGAACGCCGGCAGGTCTTCGGATGGATTGCGCGCCTTCTGGTGATCCGGGAACAGCCGGGTCGCTCCCGGCACGGGAGGCTCACGCGCTCGGGGGCTCATCCTTTATGAGGGTTTCGCGCGGATTTTCTCCCGCGGGCTTGAGGGACCGAGCCGCGGGAGAAGGGATAAGGTGCGGCCCTTCAGTCTCTTTGTGGAAGCGCTGAATCGAACAAGGCCGGGCGAAATCATGTAGGACTTACGCAGTTCGTTTCCCATGGGGGCGAGGATTTTTCTCCCCCCTCCCCACGGGCCCGTGGGGCGGGGGGGGG
>JAUQQB010000064.1 GCA_030550075.1 Chloroflexota bacterium
TTTTCTATCTTCTATTAAGCGCCCCCTTTGTGGCGATGGTTCAGATCGCGGTTTATGCGGGGGCGGTGATGGTGCTCTTCCTGTTCGTGATCATGATGCTGGGAGCGGAGCGGGTTGGAGGAACAACGGGCCTTCGCTGGCAGATCCCCCTGGCGGCGGCCCTGGGAACCGCATGGATTGGGGGCGCGCTGTTCGCCTTTCTTCAGACGCCAGCCGGGCTGGCGCCCGCCGGAAGCCCTCCTGTCCTCCTGGGAGATCCGGCGGCGATCGGGGAACGGCTGCTGACGACTTATGTGTTGCCTTTTGAGATCACTTCAGTCATTTTGCTCATTGCGATGATCGGTGTGGTGGTGCTGGCCCGGGATTCCTACTCGGAGGGCAAATGATGGTCACGTTGACCCATTATCTGGCCCTCAGCGCCATCCTCTTCGGGATCGGTGCCGTTGGGTTTCTGATCCGCCGGAACGCGCTGATCGTTTTTATGTGCGTAGAGCTGATGTTAAACGCAGCGGGCTTGGCCTTCGTCGCCGCTTCCCGCTACCGCGGCCTTCTGGAGGGGCAGCTGACAGTCTTCTTCGTCCTCACCGTGGCGGCTGCTGAGGTGGCGGTGGGCCTTGCCTTGATGGTTGCGATCTTCCGCACGAAGAAGACCACGAATGTGGATGAGCTGAGCAGTCTACGGGGCTGAGGAAGCGCGGCCTGGAATCCAGGGTTTCGCGTGTGGGGTGGTGTGCCAAAGGCGTGCTTTCCACACGCAAAGCGATCGTTTTTCGGTAAACCACGGATGGCTTTGATCGAGGCTTATGTGGGGCAAGCCCCCCAAAAAGCCCTCAAAGGGAGAAGCGGAATGGAAGCGCTGTTCGAGTGGTCCTGGTTGATCATTGCCTTCCCATTGCTTGGGTTTTTGATCAACCTGATTTCCGCTGGCCAGACCCGGGAACGGACCGTCGGGATCGTCGCCTCGATAGCCGCGGCGGCGTCCTTCGGGATGTCCGTTCTGGTTTTCATTGCTCTGCTGGCCCGTCCGCCGGAGGCCCGGTTGGTGGAAATCAGCCTCTATCGCTGGGCGATGGTTCCTCCTCTGGCAGCGGAAGTGGGGTTGCGGATCGACCCCCTCTCGACCACGATGGCCCTGGTCGTGACCCTGGTGGGGACGCTGATCCACGTTTACTCCATCGGCTATATGGCGGGTGATCCTCATATCCGCCGCTTCTTCATGTTCCTGAACCTGTTCCTGGCTTCCATGCTCCTCCTGGTCCTGGCCGACAACTTCCTCGTCCTCTTTGTGGGCTGGGAACTGGTGGGGCTCTGTTCGTATCTTCTGATCGGCTTCTGGTTTGAGGTTCCCTACAACGCCTGGGCGGGCCGTAAGGCGTTCATTGTGAACCGCATCGGGGATTTCGGCTTCACCCTGGGCCTGTTGCTGTTGTTCTGGACCTTCGGCACATTTCGCTATGAGCCGATCTTCGAGGCGGTGGAACATCATGCCGTCGAAGCGGGGGCCGTGACCCTCATCACCCTGCTCCTGTTCGCGGGCGTAACAGGCAAAAGCGCCCAGATCCCGCTGTATGTCTGGTTGCCCGACGCGATGGCCGGCCCCACACCGGTCTCCGCCCTGATCCACGCGGCGACGATGGTTACCGCCGGGGTCTACCTGATCGCCCGGGCCCATCCGCTTTTCGCGATGGCACCGCTTACCCAGGGGGTGGTGATGCTGATTGGGGCAGCGACGGCCCTGTGGGCGGCCCTGATCGCCATCGGCCAGTTCGATATCAAGCGGGTGCTGGCCTTCTCGACGATCTCCCAGCTGGGCTACATGGTGGCGGCCGCCGGAGCGGGGGCCTCGGCTGCGGCGATCTTCCATCTGGGAACCCACGCCTTCTTTAAGGCGTTGCTCTTCCTGGGGGCGGGCTCCGTTATCCATGCGCTGGAACATGCCCATCGCCATCATGGGGACCCCTCCCCCTTCGATCCGAATGATATGCGTCAGATGGGAGGGCTGGCCCGACGGATGCCCGTGACGTTCTGGGCCTATGGGATCGGGGCAGCAGCGCTCGCCGGTCTGCCGCCGCTGGCTGGTTTCTGGAGTAAGGATGAGATCCTGATTGGCCTGGGTGGGGCGGGCGGATGGGCGACGCTGGCTTACGGGTTCCTGCTAACAGCGGCCTTCTTCACGGCGTTCTACATGACCCGGCAGGTGCGGATGATTTTTGGAGGCGCGCCGCGGAGCCCCGCGGCCGCCCACGCGGAAGAGAGCCCGGCGGTGATGACCGTTCCACTGGGGCTTTTCGCCCTCTTCTCAATCGCAGCGGGATGGATCAACGCTCCGGGCCTGGGCGCGCTCAGCGCCTGGCTGGAGCCCGGGCATCTCCCGGTTTTCCATCTGGAACAGGCCCTGCTGGCCACGCTGATCGCCCTGGCCGGGATTGGAACCGCGTGGGCGATCTACCGTCCACAGGCGTGGCCGGAGGGGGTGGAGGACCCCTTGCGCCCCGCGCTCCGCGGCTTCTTCACCGCGTTGACCCGGAAGCTATATGTCGATGAGCTTTACGATATCCTCTTCGTCCGTCCCTTCCATGGGGTATCGCGAATGGTGGCGGAAGTGGTGGAGCCCTACGGGATCGACGGGGCGGTCGGCGGTCTGGCCCGCCTGGTGCAATCCGCGGCTGGAAGCGCTCGCCGCTGGAGCAGCGGCTACGTGCGTCAGTATGGCCTCTCTGTGCTGATCGGCGCGGTCCTTCTCGTGTTCTACATTCTCTGGATGTTGCGATAAGGAGCCGAAGCGGATGATGGGCTTCCCGATCCTGACATGGATGTTGCTCCTGCCCCTGGGTGGGGCGCTGTTCATCCTGGGGATCCCTCGGGATCGCGTGGGGGCGATCCGATGGATCGCACTGGGAACGAGCGTGGGGGTCCTGGCGCTGGCCCTGGAGCTTCTGCTCGGCTTCGACCCTGCTCAACCCGGCCCCCAGTTCGTCCATCACTGGGCCTGGGCGCCGTCCATCGGGGCGGCTTATCGGGTTGGGGTGGATGGGATCAGCCTGTGGCTGGTCCTGCTGACGGCCCTCATCTTCCCCCTCGCTCTGACGGCCTCGTGGACCATTGAGGAGCGGGTGAAGGAATACATGGCGCTGATGCTATTGCTGGAGACAGGGGTGCTGGGGGTATTCCTCGCTCTGGATCTTTTGCTGTTTTACATCTTCTGGGAATTCGCCCTGGTCCCCATGACGTTGCTGATCGGGATCTGGGGCGGCCCGCGGCGGGTTTACGCGGCGGTGAAGTTCTTCCTGTATACGATGGCCGGGTCTGTGTTCATGCTGGTGGCCATCGTCGCCCTGTGGCTCCTCTCGCGGCCGCTCACCGGGACAGGGACCTTCGATCCGGCATGGATGGTCGCGCATTTGAGCCCGCTGCTTTCCCCGGAGGCCCAGCGCTGGCTGTTCCTGGCCTTCGGGCTGGCCTTCGCCATCAAGGTGCCGATGTGGCCGTTCCATTCATGGCTGCCGGATGCGCATGTGGAAGCCCCGACAGCGGGCTCCGTGATCCTGGCCGCCCTTCTGTTGAAGATGGGCGCTTATGGATTCCTGCGGTTTAATTTTTCCTTGTTCCCGACGGCGGCTCAGGCGCTTGCGATTCCTCTGGCGATCCTCGCGGTGGTGGCGATCCTGTATGGGGCGCTGGCCTCTTATGCGCAGGACGACTTCAAGCGTCTGGTGGCTTTTTCTAGCGTCTCCCATATGGGCTTCGTCATGCTGGGGCTTTCCGCCATGAACCCGCTGGGGGTTCAGGCAGCGATCCTCCAGATGGTCAACCATGGCCTGAGCACCGGGGGCTTGTTCCTGCTGGTGGGGATGCTGTATGAGCGAACGCACACACGGGATTTCCGGAAGCTGGGAGGGTTATGGAAAGCCCTGCCGCTATACGGCGGGATCCTGATCGTGGTCGGCCTCTCCTCCATGGGGCTTCCTGGGTTGAATGGATTTGTAGGGGAATTCCTGGTTCTGCTGGGGGCCTTTGGATCCGTGGCCCTCAGGCCGGCTGCCCACGGGTTGACGGCACTGGCGGCGTTCGGGGTGGTGCTGGCGGCCATTTATATCCTGACGATGATCATGCGGGTGCTCCATGGCCCTCTGTCGGAGCGATGGTGGGGGTTGCCGGATTTGAACGGCCGGGAGCTGGCGATCATGGCCCCGCTGCTGATCCTGATCCTGTTCATCGGCCTCTATCCGCTGCCGTTCTTCGCGGCGATGCAGGCTTCCGTGCAACATAGCTTGGCGGCCTTGGCCCAGCCAATCTGGGCGCTGCGGTGAGGAGCTTCGAGGAGTGAGAAAGAATCCCCTGACCTCCATGTGGATGGGGGCCAAGGGTTTTGGGGTTGGTTCGAGCGCTGGAGGCGTCCGACCCAGCCCCAAAAATCCCTTCATCCCCCCTCCCCGTGGCCCGAAGGGCCGCGGGGAGGGAGATGAAGGGGGGAGGGGTTCCCGAACCCTTTTCTTCGATAGGGGATTTTCGGAGGCTGGGGTTATTCGCTCCCATTTTGTCCTGAACTGGAACGAGCTAACGCCGGTCATTAAGGAGAGAGCGAATTGATGATGTGGCTGCCATTGCTGCCGACACTCATTTTAACGGCAGGCGCATTGGGCCTGCTGCTGGCGGGGGCGTTCCGACGTCCGGGATCGGCGACCGGGATGGCATGGGGCGCTCTGGCGATCGCCGCACTGGGGATTGGAGCGACCGGCGCGCTGGCGATCTGGGAACCCATCGAGGGGATCTACGGCATGGTTCTCTGGGATCGCAGCGCCTTCTGGCTGAGCCTCACCATCCTGATCGGAACGGGGATCGCCATCCTGTTATCGCGACATTACCTGGTGGACCAGGGGATCGAGCGGGGGGAGTATTACGTCTTTCTCCTGCTGGCCGCCGCGGGGATGTTGTTGATGGCGGTGGCGGCGGATCTGCTGATCGTTTTCCTCGCTCTGGAATGGCTCTCCTTCCCCCTGTATGTACTGGCCGGCTTCGCTCGCCCCCGGGTGGAGTCCGAGGAAGCGGCATTGAAATATTTCCTGCTGGGAGCCTTTGCCTCCGCCTTTCTGGTGTTCGGGATCGCGTTGATCTTCGCAGGGACCGGGCGGACGAACCTGAACGAGCTGGCGGCCTGGCTGAGGCGTCCGGATTCAGGGGCGCAACCCCTGGTGTGGGTGGGCGGCGCCATGTTGCTGGTGGCGCTGGGATTTAAGGTGGCGGCTGTGCCTTTTCACCTCTGGACCCCCGATGTCTACGAGGGAGCGCCGACGCCGGTTACGGGTTTCATGGCAGCTGCCACCAAGACGGCCGCGGTGGCGGCGTTGATCCGGGTTTTCCTGATGGGCCTGGGGCCGGTGACGGATCTCTGGGCTGGGCCGGTGGCCCTGATGGCTGCGGTGACCATGCTGGTGGGGAATGGGGTGGCCCTGGTGCAATCCAACTTCAAGCGGATGATGGCTTACTCCAGCATCGCCCACGCCGGGTATCTGCTCATGGGCCTGCTGGGAGATCCCTCCCTGGCGTTGCCGGGGGTGATGTTTTATCTGCTGGCCTATACGATTGCGACCCTGGGGGCCTTTGCAGTAGCCGTCGGCATGTCAGGTCCGGAAGGGGAAGATCAATCATTCAGCGCCTATGCCGGGGTCGCCCGGGGATCGCCCGGGATGGGGACGGCTATGGCTCTTTTCATGCTCTCGCTGATCGGAGTGCCGCCCACGGCGGGATTCTTTGCTAAACTGGTGCTGTTCGCCGCGGCTTGGCAGGCGGGCTGGATCGCTCTGGTGATCCTGGGCATCATCACGACGGTGATCTCTGCCTATTTTTATCTCCGCATGGTGGTCGCGATGTGGATGAGTCCGGGAGAGCCGGTGCGCCTTCCGAAGTCTTATCCGTGGGTTCGCGTCTCTGTCGCCCTCGCTGGGGTGGGGACGCTTCTTTTAGGCATCTTGTGGTTGATGTTCAGCGCCCTTTCGCTGTAAAAGCAGGGCTCCCTCACAGGCCCCCTCCTAAAGAACCCGGAAGCAAGCAACAGTAGCTTAGTGCCTTGCCTATAAAGACCTTTTTCTCCCCTCTCCCCGCGGCCTCTTGGCAGTGGGGAGAGGGGAGAACGGGGGGAGGGGCCATTCCTCTTCCCAGCCCGCCCCTGTCGTCCCAATTCATTAATGTGAACTCTTGAATTCCCTGAGACCGTATCTTCGCCTTCACCGAGATCCGCCACTATCCCTCCTGGCCCTTTGGCCATTGCCCCCGCATCGCTCCATCCACCTCTCAGGCTGACAGATATCCACCAAGGCGGCCTGCCCGGCCCCGAAGGAAGAAATCCGTGATTTGCTGATAGATCTGGTTGCTGCTTTTTAAAAGAAAGAGGTATCCTGGAGGTATCCTGAATGTTGTGGGCTCCGCTCCAAATCCATGTGGTTTCGGAGGTACTTTGCCGATGCATCGCGCGGTGATTGTCGACTTTGGAGGTGTGCTGATGCGAAGCGAGGATCCCCTTCCCCGGGAGCAGCTGGCTCGAGAGCTGGGGATGACGGTGCAGGACTTAGAATCGCTGATTTTTGCGAGCGATCTCTCCCTGCGAGCCCAGCGCGGAGAGCTCCCGGAGCCGGAGCTTTGGAAGGCAATTGGGGAACGGCTGGGAATTCGATCGCCCGAGAAGATCCAGCAGGTGCGCCAGCGCTTCTTTGCCGGGGATCGCCTGAATGAGCCGTTGGTCGAAGCGTTACGGCAGTGGAAAGGCCTGGTGGCCCTGGGCTTGATCAGTAACGCCTGGTCTGGATTGCGCGAGGTCCTCAGGCGTCTCCGTTTATTGGACCTCTTCGATGAAGCGGTGATCTCAGCTGAGGTCGGACTCTTGAAGCCAGATTATCGAATCTATCACTTGGCCCTGGAGCGCCTGGGGGTCCCGCCGGAGGCGGCCGTCTTTGTGGACGATCTCCCCGAGAATGTGCAGGCCGCCCGCGAGCTGGGCATTTATGGGATCCATTTCCGCGATACCATGGGGACGTTGCGACAATTGCAGGAATGGTTGAACGGAGGGCATTCCTCCTTGTCTTCACAGCCATAGAGGAGAGGCGTCCAGTTCCCAAACCCGTGGAAAATGTTGTACAAGGCGTTTCATGGATTCGTGCAGATTGCCTCCGGCGGCCTGCACGAATCCATGAAGCCCCTGGGGGAAAAGGGCCATGCCGCTGGAGATCCATCTGGATGACGTGGTGCAGCTCCGCAAGCCCCATCCGTGCGGAGGGATGGAGTGGCAGGTCGTCCGGGTGGGAGCGGACATTGGGATCCGTTGCCTGACCTGCGGCCGCCGGGTGCTATTGCCGCGCCGGGAGTTTGAACGCCGGGTTCGGCGGATCGTCCGCTGCACCCGCACTCCTCCCATGCCGACTTCCCCAGATCGTTGAAAGAGATGGAAGTCCCTTCTCCCTTCAGAGCGACCTTTGGATTTGGACAACTAACACGCCTTCCGATCTAACCAGGGGAAGCACTGCCCTTTTCGACCCCGCCAGGAGCCCGAACAGGCACCATGGGTTACATGGTCCTCCGCCCCGGCGGGGAGGTGTAAATTGCTGAATGAGGAGGGGCCACCATGAAACGTATCGGGCTTTACCTGGGCGGTGGGGTGCTGCTGGTCCTGTCCCTGCTGTTCCTCATCGCGGCCTTCTGGCCTGTTCCTCCGGATTTGCCTCCCAGCGGCCTCTCAGATGGGATGCCGGGCGCGACCGGAGCGCTCCGACGTCCCTTCCCCACAATGCCTGTTCCCCCGGATAACCCTCAAACCCCGGAGAAGGCCGAGCTGGGCCGTCTGCTGTTCTATGACCCCATCCTTTCCGGAGACAATCGCCGGTCCTGCGCCACCTGTCATCATCCCGACCTCGGGTTCACCGATGGGAAAGGGCGCTCGATCGGCGCGGATGGCCAGCTCATGCGCCGGGGCGCTCCGACCCTGTGGAACGTCGGCTATCTCAGACGCTTGTTCTGGGATGGTCGAGCTTCCTCTCTGGAAGAAGCGGCCCGCATGTCCTTGACGGACTCCCGGGAGATGGCGGAGCAGCCGGATCGCTTGGTTCGGGAAATCCGGGCGATCCCGGAGTATCGAGAACGGTTCAACCGGGCCTTTGGAGGACGGGATGACTCGGCCGTGACCTTTGAGAATATCGCGAAGGCCATCGCTGCCTTCGAGCGCACGCTGGTCAGCCGGAACTCGCCTTTCGATCGTTTCGCCGTGGGCGATGTGACGGCGCTGACCCCTTCCCAGCGTCGCGGCCTCAATCTGTTCCGCTCCGGGCGCATGCGATGTTTTGAATGTCATACGCTTCCCCTGTTCGGCTCCTCGGACTTCCGGGTGATCGGGGTGCCGGATCTCCCCGGGACACCGGTGGATCGCGGACGAGGGGAGATCACCGGTTCGCCCCGTGATGAACGGGCCTTTAAGGTGCCGACCTTGCGCAACGTCGCCCTGACCGCTCCCTATATGCATAACGGGGCCTTCGCGACCCTCGAGGAGGTGATCGATTTCTACCGGGATGGCGGCGGCCGTGGGGGAGGGCTAGATCTCCCCAACCTCGATGCGAAGATCCAGCCCTTCCGCTTAAGCCCGGAGGAGCGGGAGGACCTGGTGGCCTTCCTCTACGCCCTGACGGATGAATCAGGGCTTCCGCTGGTCCCGGAGGTCGTCCCCTCCGGCCTGCCGGTGGTCTCCCGGGTGGAAAACCCGGCGCGGGCGCTGGCCGCCCGTTACAACGTCGGCACGCAGGGCGCCCCGGAGCCGGCCCGCGTGCCACAAACCTGGGTCGTTCGTCCGGGAGAATCCATTCAGGCAGTGCTGGATCAAACCGGACCCGGGGATACGGTTCTGATCGAACCCGGCGTCTACCATGAAGCTCTGGTGGTGGAGACGGAGAACCTCACCCTGCGCGGGATCTCCCGGGACGGCCAGCGGCCCATCCTCGATGGCCGGGGGATGCTGGGGGATGGCATCATCGCCACCCGCGACGGCTTCACGGTGGAGAACCTGATCGTTCGCAACTACACCAACAATGGCATCGTGGTGCCGGGCGCGCGGGGGATCGTGATCCGGGATGTGGCGACGGAGAACACGGGCGCCTACGGAGTGTATCCGGTAGGGAGCGAGGATATCCTCGTTGAACGGGTGGTGGCCATCGGGGCGTGGGACACGGGGATTTACATCGGGCAATCCCGCAACGGCATCATCCGCGACAGCGAGGCCTACGGCAACGTCAGTGGGATCGAAGTGGAAAACTCCGTCGCGATCACGGTGGAGAACAACTACGCCCACGACAACGCCGCCGGCGTCCTGGTCTTCGTCCTCCCGAACCTCGAATCCAAAGTGGGCTCCCGCAACCGGGTCATCGGCAACCGGATCCTTCATAACAACGGGCCCAACTTCGCCAAGCCGGGCGCGATCGTGGGGAACGTGCCCTCAGGGACCGGGATCCTGATCATGGCCTCGGATGAGACGGAAGTGACCGGCAACGCGATCCGGGACAACGCCTCGGTGGGCATCGCGGTGGTGGGGCTGCATCAGGTCTTCCCGAAGGGCACCGTGTTCGATGTCGGCGCCATCCCCGAGCGGAACTGGATCCATGACAATATGCTGTCAAATAACGGCTTTAACCCGGATCCGAAGGTGCGGGCGGCGGGGTTGCCGGGGGCGGATCTGCTCTGGGATGCCAGTGGCTGGGATAATCTATGGTGGGAGCCCGGGGCTCGCGCCTTCCCTCCGCTTCTGCCCGGCCCGGACTGGCCCTGGCCGCTCCGCCGCGTCTACTGGCGGTCGCTCCAGCTGCTGGTCCGGTTGCTGGGCTAAATACCCGCTCCCTCGTGAACGTTTATAGCAGGCGCTTCGCTTCGCCTCGCGCCCGACTACAAGCCCGGCGCTCAAGCGCCGGGCTGAATTTGCAAAAGCCCCCTTCGGGGGCTGGAAATTCGCCTTACAGGACAGGTAGTTTTTCGTTCGTAGTAGGGCACGTCAGTGCCCGTTCTTTTTGGGAACACTTAGATGGGCACTTCGCTTTGCCCTGTTCTCACTTGTGAACGATGGTAAAACCTCTTCGATGGAGCGGGAGATGCCCGAACAAAGGATTGGCGAGGATGTGATCTATTACACAGTCCACCGGGATCCTGAAGCGCGCCGCACTCTGATGCTGATCCACGGGGCTGGGGAATCCCATCTGGTGTGGCCCGGGGCGTTGCGGAATCTGCCCGGGGCTGATGTCTACGCCCTGGACCTTCCGGGCCACGGCCGTTCCCGCGGGCGCGGACGATCCTCCATCGCCGAATACACGG
>JAUQQB010000065.1 GCA_030550075.1 Chloroflexota bacterium
GGAGCAGGGCACCGAAGGCGCCCTGCTCCGCCCCCAAAAGGATTTTTCTCCCCCCTCCCCACGGCCCAAAGGGCTGTGGGGAGGGGGGAGAAGGGGGATGGGGCCATTCCGTTCCACCTTTAGAGCTTTCAACTGCGTAACTCCTACCCCTTTGATTTGGGGGGTTTTCGGGGGCTGGGGTCATCCATTTCCACCTTGCCCAGAACCTGAACGAGCACCACTGGTGACTAAGCCTGAAGATCCCGCGCAAACGGCTCCGGTGAGAGCGGATATCCGGTCGCGAAGACCATCAGGGTGTTCCAGTCCACGGATCGCCCGGGCCGGAAATAACGCTGGATCAGGAACATCCCGGTCTCCGGAGAGGCGATCCACGCTTGATCTTCCCCGATTCGGGCCCGCAGTGTCATTAGCAGCTGAGAGGCCGCGAGTTCTCCCAGCAAATAGTTATGGTAATAGACCGGGGCCACGCTCAGATGGATCTTTGCCGCCCAGTCGGGGGCATCCCGTCCCTCCGGGCGGCGGACCATCTGGAACTCCTCCACCAGATCCCACCACAGGCAGTTGGGATCCTGGCGCGGGTTCTGATAAAGAGCCCGCTCGAAGTGGGCCATCACCAGCACCCAGCGGGTGAAGATCAACAACTTGGCCCGATGGCGCCGGAGGGCCTGGGGAAGCACTTGCTGGAGGGTTCCTTCATCGAGTCCCAGGTAGCGCTTTAACCAGGCCGGGTGATAAATCAGACGGCCCATCAGCACCGCGATGGCCTCGGTGGAGAGGATGTGGGCGGGCGTTCGCAGGAGGAAAGGGAGGCCGCGGTCGATGTATTGATCGTAAACCGCGTGCCCGAGCTCGTGGAGCATGGTCTCCGTCCAGTAAGCGTCGGGCTGGAGGTTGGCCAGGATCCGCACATCCCCCTTGCGGTCGATATGGATGCAGTAGGCGTGCTGTTGCTTCCCTTCCCGTTCGTAAAGATCGCTCCGCGCCAGGATGTCCTCGATCTCCAGCCCGATAGCGGTGTAAAAGGCCCGGGAGAGGGCAACCGGATCCCGGCCCTCGAAGAAGCGGCCCAGGCCATCGCCAGTCTCTGGAGGCTCCTGGAAGAAGGGATCGCTGTAGTGCCAGGGGCGCAGCTCCCGGGGATCCACCCCGAAGCGACGGGCCAGTTCGGCATCCAGCTCCGCCTTGTAAGCCGCGAACAGCGGACGGGTGAGTCGATCCAGCTGATCCAGCAGACGGAACAGCTCCCCCTCATCCTGCTCTGCCAGGGTCAGGCTCATCGTGTAGAAATGATCGAAACCGACCTGCCGGGCCCCCTCATTCCGAAGATCGACTAGGCGGAGCAACCGTTCCGCCACCTGAGCGCCGATCTGTTTGCTGGCCTCCCAGGCCTCCCGTCGCAACGCCAGGTCGGTGGAATTCCGCAGGATCTGACGGATCTGGTTATCCGTGACCGGCTGCCCGCGCAGGGTGGCCCGGAACGTGTTGAAGGCGCCTTCGACTTCCTTTTCCAGGTCGGTGATGGCATCGATGAGCTGGGGATCGATCTGAAGGCCGCGGAAGTCATCGTAGAGGATACGGGCCTGGCGGGCGAGGAGCGGGGGGACCTCCGGGTTGGGGGTGAAGGTGCCGTCTTTCAGGAGGCCGGCGGCTTCCATCAGCTGGCACAATCGAGCAAAGGCCTGTCGGTCGGCGTAGACCTTACGAAGGGCCGCGGTCAGCCGGGCATATTCCTCCTCATCTTCCTTTCGTCCCGTGGTGGTGAAGCGCCAGTAAGCCTCCGACTGGGCGACGACCAGCGGCTCCACCTGACGCGTATGGGCCTCGATGAAGGATTCCAACGCATGGATCACCGGGCAAATTTCCTCCGTATAGAATCTGAAAAGACATGGGGGCTGGCCCCGGCCTTTCGAGCGCCGAATCCAACCCCCACGCGAATGCTTTCCTTAAGCGTTCTCCGAATGCTCCATCGGGCGAGGGCGGCGCACCCAGAGGACAAGCACATCGCCCTCTAGCCAGCGCTCGACCCGTGCGGCGATGACATCGGCCCAATGCCGCCCCCCAGAGGGCGCGGGGAAATCGAGCTGTACTGGCCGACCCTCCTCCCACGCGCGGCGACAGCGTTCCAGCATCTTCTCGCCATTGAGGGTGCGTATCTGACAGACTGCCACCGGCTGGATGATCGGCCCTTCGCAAATCGAGAACGCCCAGATCTTCCGGGCCGGCTGAAATTGAGGGGTCGGTCCTTCCACCACTGTGATCCATTCCGGTTCCATCCAGCGCATCGCCCGATTCCCTCCTCTACGTAAGCGTACTTGAGCCTTCGGGTTGCAAAAGGGACGCTCCCTTACCGTTCTCTGGGCTATAGC
This sequence comes from Chloroflexota bacterium, assembly GCA_030550075.1. Classification (GTDB taxonomy): domain Bacteria; phylum Chloroflexota; class Anaerolineae; order Thermoflexales; family Thermoflexaceae; genus Thermoflexus. The sequence continues at coordinate 2,367 of JAUQQB010000065.1, forward strand.
CTTGCATTATAAAATTCTACCACCTTATGAGAAAAAATGATGACCTTGAAGCGCCATGCCAGGGCTTTCCCGTTTTGAGGTATGGAGCAAGTTCGGATAGGGGCCAGCGTCGTAAGTCCTGAAAACATGTGGGGCTGGGCAGGCCGCCTTCAGGAGCCTGCCCAGCCCCACATAAGGGGATAGGCGAGCTTGCCCAACGCTCAGAATGCAAGCGGGGTCAGAAAAAGGCACCCCGTCGGGTATGACTCAACAGATAAAGAAAGAAGGGTCCTCCCAGGAAGGCGGTCAGAATGGTTAGGGGGATCTCCTGGGGTGGAAGGAGGGTGCGGGAGAGGAGATCGGAAAGGGTGAGCAGGGAAGCGCCGAGGAGGATGGAGGTGGGAAGAACCCGCGGGTAGCGGGGCCCGACGATCAGTCGGGCCAGATGCGGGGCGATCAGTCCGACGAAGCCGATGATCCCGGTGAAGGCCACCGCGCCGGCCGTGGTCAGGGTCGCCGCCCCAATGGTCAGGCGCTTCACCCGCTCCACCGGCAGTCCCAGCTGCTGCGCCTGCTCTTCCCCAAATTGTAAAACATCCAGCGGGCGCCCCAATGTGAGCAGGATGCCCAGGCCGATGGCCACATAGGGGAAGGCCCCCCGGAGAGCCGGCCAGCCTCCCAGGGCATAGCCGCCCAGCATCCAGATCCATGCCCGGTGAGGGGCCACCCGGCCGACCATGGCCATGAGCAGACCCAGGCTGATGGCATTGAGGATCGCTCCCACGGCGACCCCGGCCAGCAACAGCGCGGTCAACGGCACCATACCCCCGATCCGTGCGAGGCGATACACCAGCCCGACGGTGAGCAATCCCCCCAGGAAGGCCGCCAGGGGAAGGGCCAGCAACCCGAAGGCGGTGGTGGAAAGGTTCAAGGCGACGGCGATCAATGCCCCCAGGTTCGCCCCCGCTGCCACCCCGATCAGGTAAGGGTCTGCCAGCGGATTGCGGAACAACCCCTGATAGGCAGCTCCTGCCCCCGCCAGCGCGGCCCCCGTGAGGGCGATGAGCAGCACCCGGGGAAGCCGCACCTCCCACACGATGGCCGCCAGGGTCGGATCCCCGGCTTTCCCCAGAAGGATCCGCCCCAGCTCCGCCGGGGAAATCGGAACCGGGCCCAGGGCCACCCCCAGGGCCAGGCTGCCGCTGAGCAGCAACCCCAGGCTGGCCCACAGCCCCATTCGGACGGCGCGGGAGCGCCGGGAAGCAAAGGAGAGTGCGTGAAAGGACATTTTTCCCTCCACATTTCCTCGGGGCGGGTTTGGGAGGGTGAGGCTCCCGCTGAGCCTCTTTTAAGCGTTCGCAAAAAGGACGGGCACTCACGTGCCCTACTACGAACAGGGAAAAACCCCTTGTTTGTAGTCGGGCACGAAGCGAAGCGGAGTGCCCGTCTAAGCGTTCGCAAAAAGAACGGGCACTTGCGTGCCCTACTACGAACGGGAAAAGCCCTTTGTTTGTAGCAGGGCACGGAGCGAAGCGGAGTGCCCGTCTAAGCGTTCGCAAAAAGAACGGGCACTTGCGTGCCCTACTACGAACGGGAAAAGCCCTTTGTTTGTAGTCGGGCACGGAGCGAAGCGGAGTGCCCGTCTAAGCGTTCGCAAAAAGAACGGGCACTTGCGTGCCCTACTACGAACGGGAAAAGCCTTTGTTTGTAGTCGGGCACGAAGCGAAGCGGAGTGCCCGTTTAAGCGCGCAAAAAGGACGGGCACTTACGTGCCCTGCTACAAATGAAATCAGCGGACCGGAGCGAGAAGCCGCATCGCGATCGGCAATGGGAATTCCGCTGCAGGTTGTGGGAACAGATCCGGATGGATGATCCGCGCCAGCGCCTCCAGACCCTCGACGATCCGCGGACCAGGCCGGGAGATCAGATCCGCATCGATTGGGTAAATGCGCCCTTCGCGCACTGCCCGCAGGCGGCTCCAGCCCGGCCGTTGCTTCACTTTCTCCGGCGTCTCGCCGTAGTTGGCGGTTCCCAGGATAATGAGATCGGGATCCTGGCGGAGGAGCTCCTCCAGGCTGATCTGTCCCCACTCGCTGGAGAGGCTCGCGCCGACGTTCTGCCCGCCGGCCCGGGTGATGAGCCGGTCGATGAAGGAGCCCGGCCCGGCGGTCCATGGCTTGCCCGGGTCTGTGGCGTCGAGCTCATAGAAGACTTTGGGGCGGGTTGACGTCTGGCGGACTTTTTCCTCAATCGCAGATAAGCGAGCCCGGAGGTCAGCCACGACCTTCTCCGCCTGTTCGGTGTTCCCGGTTAATCGCCCGACCATCTGGATCTGCTGGAAGATCTCTTCGATATCCTTCGGCGTACGCTGATGGAACACGACCAGTCCCAGATCCTCTAACGCCTTCACCTGTTCCGGGCTGATGACGCCGGGGGCCAGGATCAGATCGGGGCGCAGGGCCACGATCGCCTCGGTGTTGATCGACGGATAGGTGCCGCCGATGCTGGGGACGCTCTTCGCCTCCGGCGGGTAGTCCGAGAGCTCATCTCGCCCCGCGAGGCGATCGCCGGCTCCCACGGCGAAGATCATCTCCGTGGCGGATGGGGCGAGGGTCACGATCCGCTGCGGGCGGGCGTTCAGCACCACCGTCCGCCCGTAGTCATCCGTGACGGTCAGGAAGGGTGCCGGCGTGGGCGTGGCGGTGGGGAGGACCGTGGGCGAAGGCGTCGGCGTAAGGGTGGGAAGCGGCGTGGCCGTCGGCGTGGGGGAGGGAGCCCCCGCGCAACCAGCCAGGACCATCAGGATCAGTATGAAAGCCAGGATCCGTCGCATCGGAACACCTCCAGTCTGGGATAGGATCCCTCGCCGAAAGAGGCGGAGGCCCATCCCGACCGGAGGCATGAAATCAGCGGCCTCCCTGCCGGAACGGACAGGGAGGCCGCGGGAAAGCCAGAAGGGACCCGAAAACGGGTCGGGCGGCGCTCCTACCCCTTCCGCGAGGCTCGGAGGAGGCCGAGGCGGGCGACCGGGCTTCCGTGGTCCACATTTGTGGCCATGGTTACCGTTGCGGGACAGCGCCGGACTTTCACCGGACTTCGCCTTTCAGCCCTGCCATCCGGGGCGTCGGGCACCTCGGCCGTATTCAATTGGAGCCTGAGCTCGAAAAAGCGGAGGGTGTGGAAGAGCAGATCTTTGATGCGCCCTCCAGCCTTCCGCTCAGCTTTATTTAGAATGATAGCTGTGCCTGTGCTCCTGTCAAGAAACCAGAGGGGTGGAGGCTGTGGGAGAGAGAGCATAGAGCGAATAATGCGCCAAATCTAAGGGTAGGCTATGATTTCATTCGCCCGGCTCGAATCTAGGGATCGGAAGGAGAGACCTGTGAAACAAAGCAAACGTTCTGCTCGGAAAGCCATGAAGGGTGAAACGTCTGGGGGATTCACGGAAGAAGAGCGGGCGGCGATGCGGGAGCGCGCTCAGGAACTGAAAGCCGCGCGCCGGGGATCCAGGGTGGATGAGGAGAGCGCGGTGCTGGTGAAGATCACGGAGATGCCGGAGCCGGATCGCACGATGGCCATGCGGCTCCATACACTGATCCGGGCCAGCGCGCCGGATCTCACACCGAGGCTCTGGTATGGGATGCCCGCCTATGCCCGGGGCGGCAAGGTCGTCTGTTTCTTCCAGCCGGCGCACAAGTTCCACACCCGGTATGCGACGCTCGGCTTCACCGACGCGGCGAATCTCGATGAGGGTGCCATGTGGCCGGTGGCCTTCGCGCTGAGGGAGCTCACGGCCGCCGAGGAGGAAAAGATCATCAAGCTTGTGAGGAAGGCAGTGAGCTGAAGCGAGGACTCCCTCAGGGGTGGAGAGGGAAAATCATTTCGTTTTCAGGGACTGGGCCGGGGACCTCTGGCCCCCGGCCCAGCTCGGGTCTTCTTCCGCAGCGCGAGACCTCAGCATTTGGGCTATAGCTGACCCACGATCTCCCCGGTTTGTTGGAAACCTGACCGGGCGGGCTCACACAGGGTGGCGCACGATGTGCCAGACCTCATGCCACGAAGGCTTCTTGCCATAAAGCAGCACGCCAACCCGGAAGAGACGCACGCCGACCCAGACGCTGCCCAGCGCGCCCAGCAGGACGATCAGCGTGATCAGGCCCAGCTCCCACCAGGGCAGCGCACCCAAAGCCAGGCGCAACAGGGCCGCCGTTGGCGCGGTGAGCGGGAAATAGCTGAGCGCCCTGGGGATCGGCCCGCTGGGATTTATGACGAAGAACATATTCAGCATGAAAGGCAAAGCCGCCAGAGTGGAGGTGGCGGCGGCGAATTGCTGGCTTTCCCGCAGGTTGTTCCCCAGCGAGCCGAACCCCGCCATCAGGAGGGCATAGCTGAGATAGCCCAGCGGGACGATCACCAGCCCGGCTACCATCAGCTGGGGATCCGGGCGGCGAAGCATCTCCGAGACGGCGCGCAGGAAAGCGTGGGCCGGGTCCAGGCGTTCCAGCGCCATGCGAGCGAACAGCAGCCACACGGCAACCTGGGTGAGCCCCAGCGCACCCAGGCCCAGCACCTTGCCCCACAACAGCTCCATAGGGGTCAGGGAGGAAAGCAGGATCTCCATGATCCGGCTTTCCTTTTCCTGCGCCACGCTTTGCAACAGGTAGCCGGCGGAGGGGAACAGGGCAAAATAGAACAGGACGCTCAGGGCTATGCCCACAAAGGGACGTCCCCTGCCCTCGTGTTCCCGCTCCGGCGAGACGCCCAGCAGGACGACCTCCGCTTCAGGGCCCTGTATGAGGCGTTGCACTTCAAGCGGCGTGTAGCGGTTTCGAAGCTCAGCATAAGCCATCAGAAACTTTACCGCATCGTGAACCTGCAGTCCGAAGGTCGGGCTGCTGGTCACGTATACGACCACGCGGCGAGCTTCCGGGTAGTCCGGCGGGATGACCACCAGGGCCCCGTAACGACCCTCCCGTACACCGGTTCTGCCCTGATCGATATCCGGCGCATACGTAAACGGTGAGGGCAATGTCTCCGGGAGCGCCCGCGCCTGATCGACCACGGCAATGGGCCGACTCAGATCCCCCACGACCAGGGTACGAAAAGCAGCTCGCCCCGTAGCGGTCTGAATGACAATCAGGATCAGCAAGCTCAACGCGGGCAGACCGAAGGTAGCGAGCAGGAAACCGCCGCGGCGGACGTGAACGCGATATTCATAACGCGCAACCTGAAGGGCTTTGCGTCCATTCATGATCTACTCCTCTCCACCCGGGAAAGCCCCTTCTACGGCCCGCAGGAAGATCTCCTCCAGGGAGGGATAGACCACCTCGAAGCGTTCGATATCCGCCCCTGCTTGTAGCAATCGCTGCATGATCTCTCGGGCAATCACTCCGGCCTGGGGGACCACATACCAGGTCCCATTGCGCTCCCCAGCGCGTTGAAGGGGAAGGTCGCCCGGCAACGGAGCTCCATCTTTCAGGCGGATGGCCAGATCCCCGCGGGCAAAGCGACGGCGCAGGGTGTCCAGCGGACCCTGGAGCACGATACGGCCTTTGTGAATAAGGGCTACCTCGTCGGCCAGGGTCTCGACATGGGCCAGCTGGTGGGAGCTCAGCAGCACCGTCCGGCCCCGGCTGCGCAGCTCGGCGATGAGTTCTTTGACCAGCTGAATGTGGAGCGGATCCAATCCCTGGAACGGCTCGTCCAGGATGATCAGGGGCGGGTCGTGCGACAGCGCGGCGGCGATCTGGGCCCGTTGTTGCATGCCGTGGGAGAGCTCATGCACTTTGTGATGGGCCCGGTCCTGGAGTTCAAGACGGGCCAGCCAGGTCATGGCGCGCTGGCGGGCGGCAGCGGTGCTCAGGCCTTTGAGCGTGCCCAGGTAGACCAGCAGCTCATCCAGGCGGGCGTCGCGATACAGGCCGCGCGCTTCCGGCAGGTAACCCACCTGCTCGCGGACCTCCTGGGGTGCCCGCCCGAACAGGCGCACCTCGCCTTCATCGGGGAAAAGGATGCCCATCAGAACACGGATCGTCGAGGTCTTGCCGGCGCCGTTGGGACCGAGCAGGGCGAAGACGCATCCCGGCGCCACAGTGAAGCTTACGTGATCCACAGCGGTGAAGCCATCGTAGCGTTTTACCAGATCGCGAATCTCCACAACCGCAGGCATCCTGGACCCCCCGACCCACGCCTCACAGGACCTCCGGCGGTCGGTACTCTCCCCACACCTGGCGCAGGACCCCACAGATCTCCCCCAGGGTGACGTCGGCGGCGACGGCTTCCACGAAGAGGGGCATGAGGGGCTCGTCGGGCCGACGGGCGGCCTCCTCGATGCGGGCCAGCAGGGCGGAAACCCGTTCCCCATCCCGTCGGGCCCGCAGCTCCCGCAGCCGTGCCTTCTGGGCTTCCTCGATGGCCGGATCCACTTTCAGCCGCTCCAGATCGGCGGGTTCCTCTTCCACCTGGAAAGCGTTCACCCCCACGATGATCTGCTCGCCGGATTCAATGGCCTGCTGGGCTCGATAGGCCGATTCGGCGATGGCCCGCTGGATGTATCCGCTCTCAATCGCCCGCAGAGCCCCGCCCATGGCCTCCACGCGATCGATCTCCTCCAGGGCCCGCCGTTCGATCTCCGTCGTCAGATACTCGATCACATAACTGCCCGCCAGCGGATCGATCGTGTCGGCCACGCCGGATTCATAGGCCAGGATCTGCTGGGTGCGCAGGGCCACCCGCGCCGATTTCTCCGTGGGAAGCCAGAGGGCTTCATCCATGGCGTTGGTGTGCAGGGACTGGCAGCCGCCCAGGATGGCCGCCAGGGCCTGGACCGTGACCCGGATGATGTTGTTCTCCGGCTGCTGGGCGGTGAGGGTGCTGCCGCCGGTCTGGACGTGGAAGCGAAGCATCATCGCCTCCGGGCGGGTGGCCCCCAGGCGATCCCGCGCCAGGCGCGCCCACAACCGCCGGGCGGCGCGGAACTTGGCCACTTCCTCCAGGAAATGATTGTGGGCATTGAAGAAGAAAGAAAGCTGCGGCCCGATGTCATCGATGGAAAGGCCCGCCCGGGCAGCCGCCCGCACATACTCCAGGGCGTGGGCGAAGGTGAAGGCCACCTCCTGCACGGCTGTCGCCCCCGCTTCCCGGATGTGATAGCCGCTGATGCTGATGGGGTTCCAGTTGGGCACGTGGCGATGGCAGAAGGCCATCCCATCCACGGTAAGCCGCATGGAGGGCTCGGGCGGGAAGATGTAAAGGCCCCGCGCCACGTATTCCTTCAGGATATCATTCTGCACCGTCCCCCGCAGCCGTTTCCAGTCCACGCCCTGCTCCCGGGCCAGGGCCAGGACCATCGCCAGCAGGATGGCGGCCGGGGCATTGATGGTCATCGAAAGGCTCACCCGGTCCAGCGGGATGCCGTCCAGGAGGCGTCGCATATCGTCCAGGGAGCAGATGCTTACCCCCACCCGGCCCACTTCCCCATGGGCCAGCGGATGATCGGCGTCATAGCCCAGTTGCGTGGGCAGGTCGAAGGCCACGGAGAGCCCGGTCTGGCCCTGAGTTAGGAGATAACGATAGCGCTGGTTCGACTCCTCGGCGGTGCCGTAGCCCGCATATTGCCGCATCGTCCACAGGCGGCCCCGATACATCGTGCGGTAGATCCCGCGGGTGAACGGGAACTCCCCCGGGAACCCCAGGTCCTCCAGGTAATCCAGGGGGACATCGACGGGGGTGTAGAGGGGGTCCAGCGGGATGCCGGAGGGGGTTTCGAAGCGCGGACGGCGCTGTGGGGCCTCGCGGATGCTCTCCACCCACCGCCGCCGGGCCTCCCGGATCTCATCTTCAATCCGGATCTCCGTCGCCATCGAGGCCTCCGTTTGTCCGGCTCAGAATGTGGCTCCATGGGCCAGCAAATTCAGGTAGGACTTACGCAGTTCGTTTCCCATGGGGGCTTTGGGGGCGGAGCGGGGCACCTTCGGCGC
>JAUQQB010000066.1 GCA_030550075.1 Chloroflexota bacterium
CCATTCTGTTCTTCTCCGGGGTGGCAGCGGCGGAGGCGGTGTTTGCGTTTTTGAGCGGGCGGCGGGCGCTGGAGACGATGGCGAACATGTATGCCTTCGGGGCGATGCTGGCCTACTTTTTAAGCACGATCGCCCTGCTGGCCCTGCGGGCGAAGGAGCCGCACGTGCCCCGACCGTATCGGGTGCCGTTGAATATCCGTTGGGGAGAGGCGGAGATCCCGATCCCCGGGGTTCTGGGGGTGATCGGGACCGGGTTGATGGTGCTGGTGGTGCTGTGGACCCACGACATTGCCCGGGTGGCGGGGCCCATCTGGGTGACGGTATGGGTGCTCTACTATGCATGGTATCGACGGCGAACCGGAAAGCCGGTGTGGGGGAATCTCCACCGGGATTGGGATGCCCAGCAGATGCGCATCCTGAAGGAGACCGGGGAATGGGAGCTGTTGGAGCGTTTCCGTATTGAACTGGAACGGCGGCGATTGCTGGGATGATTGCTCTCGATCGCATTTTCGGGTAATCTCCCTTAAACCTGCATGAGCCCCATAGGGACGGCTTGTTGCTCTATTCCCCTTATCTCCCTCCACCTGTGGTCCAGAGGGCTGTGGGATAAAAATCGGGGCTGGGACGGCCGCCTTCGGGTGGCCATCCCAGCCCTCAAAACCCGGGATGGAAGATCACCGCGCAATTCTGATCCCAAAGAACCAAAACCCCTCCACCGTAACTACTGCTCCCTCCAGATTTGATTTTTGGTTTTGGTCCCCTGGGGGTTTGGGGGCGAGCCAGGCGCTGAAGGCGCCCCGCTCGCCCCCAAAATTATCTTTAAAGGGGGGTGGGGCCATTGGCCCACACCCCCTCATATCCTCAAAACAAATCTGGACGAAGCACTACGCAGGCGAAGAGTGCTTCCCACAGAAATTTCCTTCATGAAGTTCGGACATAAGTTGGGGTGTGGGGTTCCTCATCCCTCTCCTGGCCCTTTGGGCCACCCCTCCTCCTTCCTGACGCTTCGGTCGGGAACATGAAGGGGGAGAGCGACTTCGCTGCCGGGAGCGAGGTCAGGACACCCCCGGCAACCCATGTTCCAACTCATATCTGAACCTCAGTCTTCATTCCCTTGACAGGGATCCAATATTCTTATAACATTATAACAAATTGTGCCTGAGAGCTTCCAGATATTGCAGATCCCGGGGGGACGGAGGAGAGCTCATCCTCAGCGTTTTCTCCGTCCCCCCATTCTGATCGCTTGATCCGGAGAACGTGCGTATGCCAGCCCGGCGAAAACTGGATCCGACGAGTGCCATCCCTATTCATGAGCAGTTGAAGGAGATCCTACGGTCAGAGATCCTGGAGGGTCGTTTCCGGCCTGGAGAACGCCTGCCTACAGAGGCCGAGCTCTGTGCACGTTATCAGGTGAGCCGGGCGCCGGTTCGCCAGGCGTTAGAGGATCTGGCGCGAGAAGGTCTGATCGTTCGCCAGCGTGGTCGGGGGACGTTCGCAGCCCCCCGAAACGGTCGGGGCAGCGCGCCGGTGGTGTTGCGGGTGGTCCTTTCGCATCCTCGCTGGCGGATCCCTCTGGATCGGGCGGTGAGCCGCTGGAATGCAGAGCATCCCCATCGCCCTCTGGAGCTGGCAGTCCAGGAAGTCCCTTTCCTCCAGCTTCGTTCCACCCTGATCGAAGCGGTTGGGAATGGGGAAGCGCCGGATCTCTCGATCCTCGATTCCGCATGGCTGGCCGAATTCGTTGCCCTTCGTTACCTTCGCGCGATCGGAGAGATCGACCCGGCGTGGGAAGCTCAGGCCATCGCCTGGCTGATGCCAGGACCTCGAACAGCCTGCGTCCTCGATGGGCGCCTCTATGCCATTCCCATCAGTATGGATGTCAGCGTTCTCTGGATGCGTCGAGATTGGCTGGAGGCGGAGGGATGGCGTCCACCAGCCACCTGGGAAGACCTCCTGCAGGTCGGCCATTATTTCCAGCAACCGGATGTCCGGAGGCGCTATGGCCTCGGCATGTATCCGATGGCGATGGTCGCCGGGCGAGCGGGTGGGGAGACCACCACCTACCAGACCCTTCCTTTCCTCTGGGCCAATGGCGGTGAGCTGGTGGCCGGGGGACAGGTGGTGATGGATCAACCGGCGACGTATGAGGTGCTGGCCTTTCTACGGTCGTTGATCTGGGAACATCGCCTGATGCCGCCGGAGGTTATCGCGTTCCATCGAGAGCAGGCAGCGCTCTGGCTGGCAGAGGGGCGAGTGGCGATGGCTGTGGGAGGAACGTACGAAGCGGAGCTAATCCGTCAGTCCACGGGTTGGAGCGAGGCGGAGTTCCTGCAGCGGATCGTTGCGATCCCCATCCCGGCGGGCCCCCATGGGCGGCCGGTGGGTCTGATGGGTGGTATGGTTTTCGGGATCTACCGCCAGTCCCGCCATCCGGATCTGGCCCTGGCGTTGCTGCGGCTGGCGACCGAAGAAGAGACCTTGAACGCCTTTGCGCGATCCACCTCCCGCCATCCCCCCTGGATCCCGGCGGCATCCCGCTTGGCGGGCGAGCGGGAAGGATTTCTGGCCCGAACACTCCAGATGGTCGGGCAGGGGCGGCCACGGCCGTCTCTGGCAGCCTACGCCCGGGTATCCGAGGAATGGCAGGCGCTGGTGGAGGAAGTGCTCGCGCAGCGCCGCCCTCTGGAGACGGCGGTTCGCCGGACAGCGGAGCGGATTGCTGCTCTGACCGGGCTGGTATTGCCGGAGGATATCCCGACATAAAAGAGGAGGTGCGCCATGCGGAATCGATGGCTCTGGACCCTCTTCCTGTCCCTCCTGGCCCTTCTTCTGGCCTGTCAACCGGCCGCTACGCCGACGCCCACCCCTGCTCCTCCGGCGGCTCCTTCACCCACGCTGCTCCCACCCACTCCCACAGCCACTCCTGCGGCCCCCCCAAAGCCGGTCCTTTTCCTTTCCACCCAGCTGCGGCCGGTGGAGGAAGCGGAGAAGATGCGGAATGTGATCCTCAAGCCCTTCGGAGCTCCGGTGGAGTTCATCCCCGAAGATGAGGGACCTTTCCATGACCGGATCCGGGCTGAGATCCAGGCCGGGAAAGTTACCGTCGATGTGGTGGGGGCGCTGCACGGGAACTTCGTTACCCTGTTGAAAGATAACGCCCTTGAAGATCTGACCTCCCTGATGGAGCGCCTGAAGGATCGCCCGATGATCGCCCAGTTCGTGGAGCTGGGGAAGCTGGGCACCGATCGTCAGTATTGCATCCCCTGGATGCAGGCGACCTACATCCTGGCGATCAACAAGAAAGCCCTGGATTACCTCCCGGCCGGTGCGGATCTCAACGCCCTGACCTGGGATCAGCTCCGCCAGTGGGGGGAGAACATCCATAAAGCGACCGGGGAACGCAAGCTGGGTTTCCCGCTGGGCCCAAAGGGCCTGATCCACCGCTTCGTACAGGGCTATCTCTACCCCTCCTACACGGGCGCCTTCGTGACGACGTATAAGAGCCCTGAGGCGGTGGAGATGTGGAGGGCTTTCAAGGCCCTCTGGGAGCACGTCAACCCGCAATCCACCACCTATGATTTCATGCAGGAGCCGCTGCTGGCCGAGGAGGTGTGGATCGCCTGGGATCACACGGCCCGGCTGGTCAACGCCTTCAAGGAGCGTCCGGACGACTTCATCGCCGCACCGGTCCCGGCAGGCCCTAAAGGCCGGGGTTTCATGCCGGTCCTGGCCTGCCTGGGGATCGTGAAAGGCGCGCCGAACCGGGAGGGAGCAGAAGCGCTCATCGAATTCCTTACCCGTCCAGAGACCCAGCTGACGATTCTCCGGGAGGTGGCCTTCTTCCCGATCCTGGACATCCCGATGCCGGCGGACATGCCGGTCCATGTACGGCTGGAAGGAGAGGCGGTGGTGAAGCAGTCCAGCGCTCCGGATGCGATCCCGGCCCTTCTGCCGGTGGGTCTGGGGGGGAAGGCGGGTGAATTCAATAAAGTCAACCGAGACACGCTGGAGCGGATTGTCCTGAAGGGGGAAGACATTCAAAAGGTCCTTCAGGAGGAAGCGGGCAAGCTCCAGGCGATCCTGAGCGAGACCGGCGCGGCCTGCTGGCCGCCAGATCCACCCAGCACCGGGCCATGCCAGGTTCGCTGAAAACCGGGGGAAGTCTCCCGGCCCTGTTTTCTCTTCTGAAGGAAGTAAAGTTTCTGAGTATAGGGGACGCGCCGAAGGCGCGTCCCCTATACTGGGCTTTACCAGGCTCTGGAACAAAAACGAGGGAATAAAGCTTGAGGGGAGATCCCGATGGGGAAGGGAAAGGCGCCGGAGTGGTTGCTGCCGCTGGCGCTGCTGATGCCGGCGGCCCTCTTCCTCACCCTGTTCATTGCCATCCCCAGTGTCCAGGCGCTGTGGCTGGCCTTTCAAACGCCGGGTGGAAGCTGGTCGCTGGAGCCGTTCCGCCGCATGGTCACCGACACCCGGTTTCTGCCCGCCCTGCGCAACACCATTCTCCTGATCGCCCTCATCATCCCGATCCAGCTGGTCATGGCCCTGACGATGGCCCTGATCGCCCAATCCCGTCGCCGGGGGGCCGGATTTTTTCTCTATCTGTATGCAATCCCTCTGGCGATCTCCGAGCTGGCGGCGGGGCTGGTTTGGCTGGCCATTTTCACCGAACGGGGTTATCTCAACGTGATCCTGCGTGGCCTGGGTTGGATCGAGCGTCCCATTGTGTTTCTCTCCTACGAACGTCCGTTGGGGATCCTCCTGGCGGTGGTGGTCGCCGAGGTATGGCGGGCCACGGCGATCGTGATGGTCACCCTGGTAGCCGGGTTGCAGATGATCCTGGGGGAATACTGGGAGGCGGCGGAGGTCTTTGGGGCCAATCTCCTCCAGAAGATCCGTTATGTGGTCCTGCCGCTGTTACGGCCCAGCCTGCAGGCAGCACTGATTATCCGGACCCTTTTCGCCTTCCAGACGTTCGCGGTAGTGGTGGCTCTGGGCGGTGGGGTGCTGCCGGTGCTGGCCTCGGAGGCTTACACCTGGTATGTGGGGGCCAATAACCCGCATGTCGCCGCCGCTTATTCGCTGGTCATTCTGGCGCTCTCGGCGGTCGCCACAGGCTTTTACCTTTACGTATTGCGTGTGCGGCCCGAGGAGATGGGACGATGAAGGGACGTGCGTGGATCGGGAGTGCGCTCTGGTATATGGGGGCGATCGCGCTGGCCTTGTGGGTGCTGGCGCCGATTTACCTCATCGGTCTGCTCGCCTTCAGCCCGCGCATGGCCGTCTATCGCTGGCCGCGTCCTTTGCTCCCGTTGGAGTTCTCGTTGGAGACCATGCGGTTCTTCGTGAGCGCCACGGGGACGCTGGCGGCCACCCGCAACAGCGTGGTGGTTGCTTTGCTCACGATGATGCTTTCCCTGGCCCTGGGAGCGCCGGCCGGGTACGCCCTGGCGCGCTTTCTTTTCCCCGGACGGGAGGCGGTGCGGATGGGGATCCTGATGACCCGGATGTTCCCGATGGCCATCCTGTCGATCCCGCTGGCGGTCACCTTTATCCGGATCGGCCTGTATGACACCCCCTGGGCGGTGGCGCTGGTTCACACGGCCATGGCGCTCCCCTTTGTGATCCTGATCACCGCCAGCGTCTTCGTCTCGATCCCGCGGGATCTGGAGGAGGCGGCCATGACCCTGGGGTGCAGCCCGCTTTCCGCGTTCCTCCGGATCTCCCTGCCGCTGGCGCTTCCCGGCCTGGCGGCCGCTGCCCTGTTCACGTTTGTGATCTCCTGGAACGAGGTCTTCGCGGCCGCTATCCTCACCCTTCGCCAGCGGACGTTGCCGGCGCTGGTGATCACTGTCCTGAACGAATCGCCCCTTTACTTCCGGTTCGCTGGGGGTTTCTTCATGGTCGCCCCTGCGCTGGTGATCCTTCTCATCATCCGCCGCTTTCTCTTCAACCTGTGGGGGATCACCAGTCGCTAACCCCCCATCGAGGTTTGAAGCGAACGCGACATGGGATGGTTATACTTCGGCGAGGAGCGGGCCTCTGAAGGCGGCGCCCCAGCCCCTCCGAAAGCAACGTAGCATTATGGTGTGAGCTTTCGATTGTCTGATGAGTCCGGAGACGAGGGAAGAGCGATGGCCCGCGTGCGCGTGGAAGGGGTTCGCAAGACCTTCGGAAAAGTGATCGCGCTGCGAGACATCTCCCTGACGGTGGAGGATGGAGAGTTCTACGTGCTGTTAGGCCCTTCGGGATGCGGCAAGACGACCCTGTTGCGATGCATTGCTGGGCTGGAGCGAGTGGACCGGGGTCGTATCTTCATTGGGGAGCGAGAGGTCACCGGGCTCCCGCCCCGCCATCGGAACATCGCCATGGTCTTCCAGAGTTATGCAGTGTTCCCTCATATGAAGGTTTACGACAACATCGCCTTCGGGCTGCGCATGCGACGGATCCCGGAGATGGAGGCGCGGCGGCGGGTGGCGCGCGTGGCGGCCATGCTCCAGATCGAGGACCTGCTCGACCGCTACCCGGCACAGCTTTCCGGTGGCCAGCGGCAGCGGGTGGCGGTGGCCCGGGCGCTGGTGATGCAGCCGGACGTCCTGCTGATGGATGAGCCTCTCAGCAACCTGGACGCATTGCTGCGGCTGCACGCCCGGGCCGAATTGAAGCGTCTTCACCAGGAGACCGGGATGACGATCATCTACGTCACCCATGACCAGGTGGAGGCCATGAGCCTGGGGGATCGCATCGCGGTGATGCGGGAGGGAGAGATCGTGCAGGTGGACACCCCGATGCGGATCTATGAGGCACCAGCCACTGTGTTCGTGGGCAGCTTCATCGGGAACCCGCCGATGAACTTCCTGCATGGAGTGGTGGAAGAGGGAAAGGATGGGTGGTTTTTCGCTCTGGAAGGCCATCGCCTTCCATTGCCTCCTCTGAGGGAAGTCTCGCCGGGCCAATCCTTGCTGCTGGGGATCCGAGCTGAGAACATCCGGGTGGATGAGAGGCCTCATGCGGAGGCGTTGCCTGCGGAGGTCATGGTGGTGGAGCCGCTGGGAGCGCAATGGTTGATCACGGCCCGCATCGGCGAGCAGTTTATCAAACTCACGCTCCCTCCAGGCCGGCCGGTCGCGCCAGGCCAGACCCTCTGGCTGTCCTTCCCGATCGAAGCCGTTCGCTGGATGGATGCCCGGAGCGGTCGGGCGATCCGAGAGCTGGCTCCCGCCGCTTCCTGATCCGGTAAGGCAGGGGATTCCCCGGGGTGATGGGGGCCGCCTTGAGCAAACCCCCATCACCCCTGAAAGATGCTTGCTCCATCCCTCCGCGCCGCGTCCGTTATGGCGAAACCTGCACCGCGTCCCGTCCCTCCACCGGCACGCCGTGAATCGTTCGCCCCCGGAGTATCCCCTCCTGATGCTCGGGCCGGAACCCGGTGTGCTCTCCACGAAAGTAACACAGGAGATCCGCTACCCCATCTCCATCCAGATCCCCAACCGTGCTCTGACAGCTGACCACCGGGGCCTCCCCTCCGCTCGGGCCAAACGTCAGGCTGTTCCGGTCGATCTCGACCGCGGGCATGAAGTTGGGTCCGGAGAGGATGGCCACCGGGAGCACCACCCGACGGCCTGACCGAATGGAGTTCGGGGTCTCCCCGGGCTGGATGTCGATGCGGATCCGAATCAGCGGGCACACGGGGCCTGGCGGGCCGGTCAGCCACGGTGCGAAATCGATGTTATCCCCCACACGATCCCCGGCACCGGACAGGTTGCGGATTTCATGGGCAGGGCCGGCGGGGTTTCCCCACCAGTTGAACCGGAGGTCCATCACGGTTCCATCCGCTGAGGTGTTCCGGGCTCCCCAAGCGTTGCCGAAGATCTGGTTGCAGCGGAAGCTGTTTCCTGCTGCGGGAAGAGAAGCGTCGCTGTGGAGGGATAACGCCAGATCGTTACGGGCGAGCATGTTATATTCCACCTGCGTATAAGGCGAGCGTTCAACGGTGATGCCCCTGCCCGGGTTATCATGCACCTGATTGCGAGCCACGATGGTCCAGTAAGCGGCCCGATTCAGGCCTGCGCTGAGGATCCAGATCCCATGGCCGGAGACATTCAGGATCTCGTTTTCCATGATCTGGTTATGTTCCGCAACGCCGTTGCCGACGTCTCCGCCATGCACCAGAATACCGGAATCGGCCTGGCCGGCGTTCCCCCGGCCGATCAATCGGTTCGCCCGGATTGTGTTGCGATCGCCCTGAACCAGGATCAGGGAATGAGGATGATGATGAGGGGGAGGGGTCAGGGCCTTATCCTCAATTACGAAGCCCTCCAGGGTGTTATCATCACCCACAATCCATACGCCGGCAGGGGCCAGTTCCTCGGGCCGCAGGATGGTGTCCGCACTGGGATCTACCGCCGATCGATCGATGGATCGAATTGTAAGCCGGTTCCGGCGGATGGTAATTTGCTCGATGTAGATTCCTGGGCACACCATGATCTCATCGCCATCTTCAGCGGCATCGATCGCTGCCTGGATGCTGAGATAAACAGGGTCCGTGCCATCGCATGATTCGGAGGCGATCCCGGCGTTCCCATCTTCATCAACCCATAGTTTTCTGGAACGAGCGCTCGGCCCCATGGACCCCAGCTGAAGCAGGAGGAATGCAGCGAAGGCAAGGATGAGTATGGATGCGATCGTGCGGAGCATCAGGTGATCCTCCAGCCCCATGGCTCATCGATAATGATGCTCAGATTAAGAAGAAAGGGAATTCGGGTTAGATGTCTGCATATCCGGAGTTAGAGATCGGTTGAAAGGCGTGGAAGGGACCGGGCGACAAATGATCCCGGGGCGGGATGTTCCCCGATGTTCTTTGCTGCGACGCCGGGAGGAAGGGATCTAAACTTCTCACGGAGGGACCCCATGGGCCGACGTGGATGGTTCGCTGTTCTGTTGATCATTGGACTCAGCGTTCTCGGGTGGGGGGCGGTCCGGCTGGCCCTCCTCTCGTGGAACAGCGTGGTAGAATACCGGAGCCCCTATCTGAAATCCGAACTTCCCCCGCCGCCGACCACACCCCCTCTCACGGATCGCGTGGTCCTGGTGGTGATCGATGGGCTGCGTCGGGATACCGCGAAGGCGGCGATGCCCACGCTCCAGCAACTGGCGGCTCAGGGAGCGCGCTACATCGTCCGGGTGGGGGAGCCCTCGCTTTCCTATCCGGGGTGGACGGTCATCGGCAGCGGGGCCTGGCAGGGCCTCAGCGGGGTGACCACCAACTGGTTCAAAGGTCCGGTTCCAGTGGATTCGATCTTCCGCGAGGCTCAGGCGGCGGGAGCCCGACCGATTGGGGTGGGGACCGGCGGCTGGCAGGAGCTCTTCGGGCCGTGGTTCGAACAGTTGGAGGTGCCCGATGTTCCAGTGCCAGCGCCGGAGGAGGTAGACCGCCTGGATGAGGCGATCCTGGAGCGCGGGTTGATGTTGCTCCGCGATCCCACGGCGCGGCTGGTGCTGATCTACTTCGCTGGACCCGATGAATATGGCCACGCCTTTGGGGGCGCTTCCCTCGCTTACCAGGAAAACGTGTGGCGGACGGATGACCGGCTGGCTCGTCTGGTCGCCGCCCTGGACCTGAGCCGGACGACGCTGGTGGTGACGACGGATCACGGCCACATCGACACCGGGGGGCACGGCGGCTGGGAGCCCATCGTCAAAGAGGTCCCACTGGTCATGGTGGGGAAGGGGATTCGGGCGGGGGTGGAAGGGCAGGGGACCCAGGCGGACATCGCCCCTACGATCGCGGCGCTGTTAGGGATCCCGATTCCGGTTCACGCGATGGGACGCCCGTTGTTAGAAGCCCTGGAGGGCCCGCCGGAAGCTCTGGACGCCATCGCCCGGGCATCCGCGCAGCAGCGCGCCCAGCTGGTCCATCGGATCGAACAGACCCTGGGGCACCCGCTGACGAGCTTCTCAGAGGTGAGGGGGGCAGCGGATCTTCCCGTTTTCGATCGGGAGGTGACCCGGGCGCTGGATCGGGCCTATGGGGAGCGGCTGATGCAAGACCGCCTGGGTCGGTCTCCGCTCGCCCTGTTGGGTCTGGCGCTCATCGCCCTTCTGACCGCTCTTCTCTTCCGCCCTCCCTACCGCGGCGTGGTCCTGGTGGGCCTTGTGGTTTTCATTGGCATCGTGTGGGGGCTCTACTTCGGGCGCGGGTATCGATGGTCCCTCTCCGTCTTCAACACCGAGGCCCAGATTGAAGCCTTCTTTATGGCCAGGATCATCGATGCGTTGCTGGGC
>JAUQQB010000067.1 GCA_030550075.1 Chloroflexota bacterium
GGGCCGTGGGGAGGGGGGAGAAAAATCCTTGCCCCCATGGGAAACGAACTGCGTAAGTCCTAAAGGAAGTTAAGGGTCTGGGGACACGCCTTCAGCGCGTCCCCAGACCCTTAAACCCACGGCTACAATTTAAGCCGTCAGAGCAACCACCACCGCCGTTCCCATCACATTCGCCAGGGCGAGAGGCAGCAGCACCTTCCATCCCAGGTTCATCAGCTGATCATACCGAATCCGGGGCAGCGTGGCCCGAATCCAGATCAACACGAAGATCAGGAAGGCGACCTTCAGGGTGAAGTAAACCACTCCCAGGGCAGGATAAAGGTCCACAAAGGGACCCAGGTATCCGCCCAGGAAGAAGGTGGTCATCAGGGCGCTGAAGCCGATCATTTTGACGTATTCGGCCATGAAGAAGAGGGCGAACTTCATACTGCTGTATTCCGTGAGATACCCGGCCGTCAGCTCCTGCTCCGCTTCCACCAGGTCGAAAGGCGCCCGCTTGATCTCTGCCAGACCGGTGATGAAGAAGATCACTGCGGCCAGCGGCTGGAGGAAGAGCAACCATCCATTGCGCTGAGACTCCACAATCCCGCTCACCTGCAGGGTCCCTGCGGTCAGCACCACGCTGACGATCGCCAGCCCCATCGCCAGCTCATAGCTGATCATCTGGGCCGAGGCTCGAATGCCCCCCAGCAGCGCGTATTTGTTATTTGAGGCCCATCCGGCCAGAGCGATCCCATACACACTGATCGAGGTGATCGCCACGATGTAAAGGACCCCCACGTTAACATCCGTCAGCTGAAGGCGGGTTCGATACCCGAACAGGGTTAGCTCGGGGCCGAAGGGGATCACGGCGAAGATCAGGATGGCCGGGATCAGCGTGATCAGCGGCGCCAGGACGAACAGAACGCGATCGGCGTATTCCGGGATGAAGTCCTCTTTGAAAAACAGCTTCACCGCATCGGCCAGCGGCTGAAGTAAGCCATAGGGCCCTGCCCGGTTCGGGCCGATCCGGGCCTGGAAATCCGCCACCAGCTTGCGCTCGGCCAGGGTCAGATAGGCGAAGCCGGTCAGCAACAGCAGAACCAGGATGGCGCTCTTGATGGCCGCCTCAATGAGAAAGGGCACCATTCCCAACCTCCACCCGGAACTTAACCGGAAGCGCCTCCACGGCACCGGCGCGAGGGATCAGGCTTGCCGGAAGCAGAATGACCCGCTGCGGAACCGCGGGATCCGGGAGCAACGGCAGACGAAGGACCTGATCCCCTACCCGGATGACGACCACCTGGCCTGCCTCTAACTGTAGCTGCCGGGCACTTTCCGGATGGATCCGCGCTGCCCACGGAACCACCCGGTTCTGCAAATGAGGCGTGCGAGCGATCAGCGTCCCCTCGTGATAAAGCCGACGGGTGGGGATGGCGAGCACGGTTTCTTCCGAGGGGATCTCAGGGGCTTTCCAGGCCAGGGGCCATCGGGCCTCCGGGTCCTCGGCCTCCGAAGGCCATGCGCGCCCCAGCCCTCCGGTGTTCGGCCGTGCTGTCCCCCCGAAATAGAGATCCCGTGAAGTCCCCACCGGCGGCCACTGCGGCTGCGTCCAGGCCAGGGCCCGGTAGTCCATTCCCGCATAGCGCGGGACGGTTCGAGCGATCTCGTCCATGATGGCTTCGGTGGAGAGATAAAACCAGCGCTGGCCCAGGCGAAGGGCCAGTGCGATAAAGATCTCCCAATCCCCCCGTGCCTCCCCGACCGCCGGGATCGCCCTGTAAAACCGCTGCACCCGGCGCTCCGCGCTGGTGAACGTGCCATCCCGCTCCGCCCAGGACTGGGCGGGCAACACCACGTCTGCCATACGAGCGGTTTCCGTGAGGAAGAGATCCTGGACCACCAGAAAACCCGCCCGCGGCATCGGCCGCCCATCTCCGAGTGGATCGGCCCCGACCACGTAAAGAACCGGGACCTCCTCCGGGAGCGGGCGGACGCCGATGAAATCGAGGGCTCCCTGGGTATTGGCGTGGGGCCAGAGGGGAAGCAACCCATTGTTTGGGCGGCCGACATGGCCAGTGAGAGCCAGCACATTCGCGGCCATTCCCACAAACGCCTCCCCATCCATCACCCCTTCCCGGCCGAAAATCAACACCACCTCCTGGGCCTCGGCGATCGCCTGAGCGAATGCCTTTAACTGTTCCACCGAGACGCCGGTCCAATGGCTGACGCGATCCAGCGGGTAACCCTCCACCATCTTCTTTAGGGTCTCCAGGCCCTCCAGCCGGGGCTGAGCCTCGGAGGCCACCCGGTTTTCCTCCAGCAGCACTTGTAGCACCCCGATCAGAACCAGCGCTTCCGTTCCAAAGCGATAGCGTATGATCGAATGAGCATACCGTTCCGCTTTCTGAGGCCTGCCCCCGGCCACGATCAGCCGGGCTCCCCGTCGCACGGCCCCCCGGACCCGGAGGAACCAGATAGGGGCTTCCTCTTCGAGATCCCCTGCCATCACTACAATCAGACTTCCCGGCCCCATCCGTCCGAAATCGGTACCTATCCCCACGCCATAACGGGCCACCCATTCGCCCCCAAAGATCGGCGGATCCATCGTGATCCATGAGGATCCCAGCACCTCTTTAAACAAGCGGCGGAACAGATAAAGATCCTCGTTGGGAAGACGATCCCCGATGAGGCCAGCCGCTCGAGGGCCTGCTCGCTTCAGAGCCTCGGCTACGCGCTCCAGTGCCTCCTCCCATGAGGTGGGCGTCAACTCGCCGTTCCGCCGTACCAGGGGCTGCCGGAGGCGATCTTCCGTCGTGGCGAAGTGATGGACGAAGCGGCCCTTATCACAGATCCAGATCTCATTGACCTCCTCGTGCTGGCGAGGCATTACCCGAAGGATGTCCCATCCTCCCTTGCGGGCGGATGGTCGCACGTCCAGGGCGATGTTGCATCCCACCGGACAATGAGGACAAATACTGGGGATCGACGACATCTCCCAGGGACGGGCCCGGAAGCGGAAATCCGTGGTCGTCAGGGCACCAACGGGGCAGATGTCGGTGGTGTTCCCCGAAAAATAACTGGCGAAGGGGGGATCCGAGAACGTGATGATCTCCATGCCCCGCCCGCGGTCGGAGAATCCCAGCACCGGATCGTCGGCGATCTCTTCCTGGAACCGAATGCACCGGCCGCAGAGGATGCACCGCTCCCGATCCAGGACGATCAGGTCCCCCAGCGGCACCCGCTTCTCCTGGCGCATTTTGTCCTGATAATCGAAACGGGATTCCGCTGGTCCATAACGCACCGTAAGGTTCTGAAGCGGGCACTCCCCGCCCTTGTCGCAGATCGGGCAGTCTAACGGGTGGCTGGTGAGCAGGAACTCCAGAATCGCCCGCTGGGCTTCCTGGACCTGGAGGGTGCGGGTTCGCACCACCATGCCTTCCGCGACCCGGGTGGTGCACGCGGTTTGCAGGCGGGGCATCCACTGGACCACCGGGTGCCCCTCCTCATCCAGCACCGGCTGCCGGGTCTGGGGATCCACCTTGATCATCCCCACCTCCACCAGACACATCCGGCACATCCCGGCTGGCTCCAGCTTGGGGTGATAGCAGAACACCGGGATATCGATCCCTATTTGCTTCGCGGCGTCCACCACCAGCGTGCCCGCTGGAACTTCGACCGGGCGATCATCAATTATGATCCGCACGACCTTGGCCATTCGAGCACCTCTTTCTCTTTAAGCTTCGTCTGGCCAGTTGTTATTCGTTAGGAGTTACGCAGTTGAAAGCTCTAAAGGTGGGACGGAATGGCCCTACCCCCCTTTCTCCCCCCTCCCCACGGCCCTTTGGGCCGTGGGGAGGGGGGAGAAAAATCCTTGCCCCCATGGGAAACGAACTGCGTAAGTCCTATCGATGTTTAACCCTTCCCACAGCCGATAATCTATGTTCACCCATGGCGCAGGAAACGTCAGAGATTCGGCCGATCTCCAAACAAATTCGGTTTGGAACGGCGCATCAATGCCTCGGCCAATTCCTCGTAAAAGCGCTGGAAGTCCGCCGGGTCCAGCGGCTTGCGTAGAGGTAGCGAAGGGAGGGATCGCCAGCGTCGAATTTGCTGATGAATAAAGCCGGCCAGATAGAACTCCTTCAAGCCCGGGTCTTTTTGCTTCGCCATCTCCAGTAGCTGGTCAAAGGTCAAAGGCGTTTCTTTAAGGATGAAATAGAGGTCAATGAAATCCCGCGCTTCGCCCCGACTCATTAGGGCGGTCACTTTATTGGCCCCGATGTCCTCCAGCGAATCCACGCGTATGCCCTGCGTCTCCATCGGTGAGCCGAACCATGGGCCGGGATCGTAGGCCAGATCTACCTTTAGAGGCCATTCGCTCCCAGCCTCCGTGAAGAAAACCCGACAGAAAAACGGCGATCGCCGCTCGGGCTTCACAGCCCATCCTTCCCGAAGCGACAGCTCATGAATCCCCCGCTCCACCTCCTGCATATCCTCCGGGTTCGGCGTGAAAAGATCCAGGTCCTCGCTGACCCGATGAAACAAATAAAAGGCCGCAAGAGCAGTGCCTCCCGTGAGCACAAACCCTCGAAAAAGGGGCACGGCGAAAAATGCCTTAAGCACCCTCCACTGGAGGGGCGTCAGAAGCCACATGATATCCCCAGACACGGAGCCCCCATTCCCAGATTTCCCGCAGGTCGGGCGGCCAGATAGAACGACGAACAATTGGCCAGTGGGCGGCGATATCCTCCGGAGAGACATACTGCCATATCTCCTCGAAAGGCGCCTCGGAGACGATCCGCCCGATCATTCGGGCCCGCTCCTCCGGATCCCCCTCGCGAAGGATCCGCCGGATCTCCTCCTCTGTTAAATCCCCGCTCCAGGCAAACCGTGCGCGAGGCATAAGCCCTCTCGCATCTCATGCATCGTGAGGCCGGAAACCCAGCGTCGGCTTAGGCGCTCGCAAAAAGAACGGGCACGGGACACGCCCGGCTATGAACGAAAAGCCCCCTGTTTGTAGTAGGGCACGAAGCGAAGCGAAGTGCCCGTTATAACGTTCACACAAAGAACGGGCACTATCGTGCCCTACTACGAACAGGAAAAACCCCTGTTTGTAGTAGGGCACGAAGCGAAGCGAAGTGCCCGTTACAAACGTTCACACAAAGAACGGGCACTATCGTGCCCTACTACGAACAGGGAAAACCCTGTTTGTAGTAGGGCACGAAGCGAAGTGCCTGCGATGAGCGTTCACATCAGATAAGAACAGGCACTCATGTGCCTCACCCCACTCCATCAGGCTTGAACTTCCATCGGAATCTCGGCCACCTGATGGAGATAGGCCTCGTATTCCTTACGGAAATGCTTCAGGCTGGAAAGCACCGGGCTGGTCGCGAAGTCCCCCAGGGGGCACAGGGTCTTGCCCGCCATCTGACGGGCGATGCTTTCCAGAAGCTCGGGATCCTTCGGCCGCCCGCGTCCGGCCACCAGCCGCTCGTAAACCCGACGCAACCAATAAGTGCCCTCCCGGCACGGCGTGCATTTCCCGCAGGACTCATGCTGAAAGAACCGCACCATTTTGTAGGCCGCCCAGACAATATCCACCGTGTCGTCCAAGACAATAATGGAGGCGGAGCCCAGCATAGATCCTGCTGTCTGCACGGATTCGTAATCCAGCGGCGTATCCAGGGCGGAGGCCGGCAGCATCGGGGCGGAAGCTCCGGCCGGAAGGATCGCCTTCACGGTCCGCCCTTCCCCCATCAGGCCCTGCCCATACTCCTCCCCGAAAATCAGGTCCCGGAAGGTGATTTTCCCCAGCTCCGCCTCGTAGTTGCCCGGCCGACGCACCCGACCGCTCAGACAGAAAATCTTGGGCCCCGGGCTCTTCTCCGTCCCCATCGTCCGATACCAGGACGCACCGTTCAGGATGATCGGCGGCACATTGGCCAGGGTTTCCACATTGTTCACCACCGTCGGCTTGCCGTAGAGGCCGTAGGTGGCCGGGAAAGGCGGGCGCACCCGGGGATGGCCGATCTTCCCCTCCAGGGATTCCAGGAGCGCGGTTTCCTCCCCGCAGATGTAAGCCCCCGCCCCCAGGTGCACGAACATCTCAACCGAGTAATTCGTCCCCAGGACGTTCCGGCCAATGAACCCCGCCGCATAGGCCTCCGCGATAGCTGCCTCCAGACGACGGGCCACCGAGCGGTATTCCCCGCGAACGTAAACGTAAACGCGCTCCGCCTGGATCGCGTAAGCGGCCAGGAGAGCACCCTCAATCAGCTGATGAGGGTTCCCCTCCATGATCTCGCGATCCTTGAAAGTTCCGGGCTCGGATTCATCGGCGTTGACCACAACATATTTCGGGAACACATCCCTGGGCACGAAGGACCATTTCATCCCGGTGGGGAAACCTGCCCCGCCCCGCCCCCGAAGGCCGGAGGCCTTCACTTCCTCGATCACCTGATCGGGGGTCATGGCCGTGAGAGCTTTCCGCCACGCCTCATAGCCGCCGTGGCGGATGTAAACCTCCAGCCGATGGAGATCCGGGATCTCCCGATGCCGCAACAGGATATAGCGTCCCATCACATCCCATCCCGGGAGAGATCCTCCATGATCCGATCGAAGACCTCAGGGGTTACGTTTTCCACAAACTCCAGGTCCACCTGCATGGCCGGCGCCCGATGACAGGCGCCGATGCACATGACCGTCTCCAGCGTAAACCGGCCGTCCGGGGTGGTTTCCCCCGGCCGCACCCCCAGGCGCCGCGTCGCATGCGCTACCAGTTCGTCTGCCCCTCGCAGGGCGCACGGGAGATCATCGCAGATCTGGATCAGGTGGCGGCCGATGGGATGATCGTAAAAGAGCGTGTAGAACCCCACCACCTCCCGGACCTCGGTGGGGCTCACCCCCGTGATCTCTGCCACCTCCCGGATGCCCTCCTCTGTGCAGTAGCCGTATTCCCGCTGCACCAGATAGAGCAGCGGCAGAACCGCCGAGCGCTTCGCCGGGTATTTCGACAGGATCGCCTCGATTTCCTGGGCATATTTTTCCCGAAGCATCCTCCAGCCTCATGGAAGGAGATCTTCTTTGTGGGGTGTGGGACCGTTCCCGGCGACCTCACACCCCTACAGGAAGTGACCGGCCACCTACCACTCAATGCGATATCGACAGGCGCTCGCCCCGCTCCCCCGGCAGGATTCCTCGATCACCCGAACCGTTTCCACCGGCCGCTCCAGCACCCAGGCCACCAGGGCCTCCAGCACCCCCGCGGGGAGATCGCAACATGGCTCTGCGCAGGTGATCTCGACGCAGTAAGGACAGGAGGGATTTTCCCAATAAAAATGAGCGCCCTCCCGCCAGACGCGAGGCGCGGAACCTGTCTCCAGCCGCACGACGTTAGCCCCCCGTTGCAGGGCGCTGTAGACCCGTTCCCCGGGAGCCTGCAGGAAACTGGTCACCAGACGGATGAGATTAGCCACCCAGCCATAGGCTTCCAGATCTCGACGGAACACCTGGTGGCCAATCTGGCGGAGGGTCCGCCCGCCTTCAGAGCCCAGATGCTCCCGGATCCGCTGGCAGAACGCGGAGATCTCCACAAAGGTTATGCCCGGCTCCGGATTGGCTGGGGGAAGCTTCTCCTGATAACGCTCCAGGCCAGCCCCCTTCAACGCCAGAACCCAGGCCTCCGGGCCGATCACCTGGCGGGCAGCATCCAGGATCGGACGAGCATATCGGTTGGTTAACTTTCCCTCCCTCACGGCGTCTCTCCTTTCAGAGCCTGGGCCAGGAAGGATTCCAGAAGGGGCGTCACCACCTCCGGGCGCTCCAGGTTTGCAATATGTCCCGCTTCCGGGATCACCTCCAGACGCGCCCCCGGGATGGCCCGGGCCATTCGTTCCGCCTCATGCGGGGGTCGCGAGACATCATCCGCCCCGACCATCACCAGCGTGGGCGCCCGGATCTCCCCCAGCCGCTCCAGCACCGAGGAACGGGAGAAAATCCCCCGTCCGATCGCCAGGATCCCGGGGAGACGCTCCGGCGGAATGGCCGCCAGGTTCGCCTTGAGACGGGCGATAAGCTCCGGGTTCCGCTGGACCGTGATCGGCGAGAAGAAGAAGGGCACGAGCGCTTCTAACATCGGCGGTGGAAGGGCTCCCGCCTGCTCCACTGCGGCCATCATGGCGAAATAGCGCTGTCGGGAATCCTCCGGCTCGGACCCGGCATCCGTATCCATCAAGACGAGAGCGGCCACGGCCTCCGGGTGAGCCAGGGCCAGGCGCATCCCCCACATCCCGCCCACCGAGAGGCCCACGACCGCGAAGCGCTTCAGGCTCAGCGCCTGGGCGAAATCCCACATGTCCTCCGCCAGCGCGTCTACGGAATACGGTGATTCCGGCGGCGGATCGGAACGCCCATGCCCCCAGATCTCCGGCACAATGCATCGATAGGTCCGTGAAAGGGCCTCCACCTGGGGTTCCCACATCCGGGCGTCCCACAGGTAGCTGTGGCCGAACAGGATGGGGAACCCTTTCCCATGATCCTCATAGAACATCCGGCGCCCTCGAATCGTGAGCTCCACCATGGCTTCGCCTCCTTACCAGGGTAGGATCAACGGTCCACCTCGCCCAGCACGATATCGATGCTGCCGATGATCGCCACCAGGTCCGCCACCAGGCTGCCTTTCGCCATGATCGGCAGGGCCTGCAGGTTTACGAAAGACGGCGCCCGGAAGTGAACACGCCGCGGCCTGGGGGAGCCATCGCTGTTGATATACACCCCGAACTCCCCGCGCGGGGATTCGACCGCGTGGTAAACCTCGCCGGGCGGTGGGCTGAAGCCTTCCGTCCAGAACTTGAAGTGATGGATCAGGGCCTCCATGCTCCAGGCCAGCTCCTCCTTCGGCGGCGGCGTCACCTTACGGTCTGGCGTGATATAAGGGCCCTTCGGCAATCGCTGGAGAGCCTGATCGATGATCCGCAGGCTCTGGCGCATTTCCTCGATGCGCACGATAAAGCGGTCATACACATCGCCGTTTTCCCCCAGCGGCACATCGAACTCAAAGTGATCATACGAGGAATAGGGCTGGACCCTGCGGACATCGTAATTCACCCCAGAGCCACGCAACGAGGGGCCGGTGACCCCCCAGGCGATGGCCTCTTCCGGCGAGATCACCCCCACACCCCGGGTCCGCCGCAGCCAGAGGGGGTTCTTCTTTAACAAGCGCTCATATTCGTTGATCCGGGCTGGCATCCGCTTCAGGAACGCGCGCACGGCTTCCTCAAATCCTTCCGGAACATCCCGCCACAACCCCCCGACCCGGAAATAAGAGACCATCATCCGCTGGCCGGAGACCATCTCGAAAATGTCCAGGATCATCTCCCGCTCGCGGAAGCAATACAGAAACACGCTCATCGCCGCGATGTCCAGAGCGTGGGTCCCCAGCCAGACCAGATGGCTGGCGATCCGCTGGAGCTCCGTAAGGATGACCCGGATATACTGAGCACGCAGAGGAACTTCCACCCCCATCAGCTTCTCG
Organism: Chloroflexota bacterium; assembly: GCA_030550075.1. Classification (GTDB taxonomy): domain Bacteria; phylum Chloroflexota; class Anaerolineae; order Thermoflexales; family Thermoflexaceae; genus Thermoflexus. Next base: position 9,515 of record JAUQQB010000067.1, read on the forward strand.
ACGGCCATCACATAGGCCAGGTTGTTGGACATCGGCGAGAGGTAATCGATGCGATCGGTGAGGGGGATGATCTTCGTATAGGTCTTGGATTCACAATGCTTCTCGATGCCGGTGTGCAGATATCCGATGTCCGGCACCACCGAGACGATGGTCTCGCCATCCAGCTCCACCAGCAAACGCAACACCCCGTGGGTGCTGGGGTGCTGCGGGCCCATGTTCAGGAGGATCGTCTCCCCCTGGAGCGCCCGCTCCGAGACCAGGTGTTTCAGCTGTTCCAGCGTGAATTCCTGAACCTCGCCTTCTTGAAGCGCCATAAGCTCCCAACCTTCTCGTAAGGAATTAAGCCTTGCTCTTCGAGTCTTATCCCGGGATCTCGGTCTTAGAGAATGTATGAAAAGTTTGGACAGGCACTGGAAGTTCCACTATCGATCTTTCCTTACAAGAGTTTTTGGGGGTGGACGGGCCACCAAAGGCAGCCGGTCCACCCTCATAGATGATTTTTTAAAGTTCATCAGGCCGCAGGAGGGGACGATTCAGGGAACTTAGGAGTTAGAGGCCGCATCGAAGGCATACCCTCCAGCCCCCAAACTCCCGTCCACCAGTTACAAAATAAACACTACCCTAAAATGGGTTTCTCTTCAGCAGTAACCAGTGCTGCTAATGCTTCATCCAATTTTGTTTTGAGGCTATGGGATGGGGAAGGCTCCGCCCCAACCCCGAAAACCCCACTCCCACCATTGGTTAGT
>JAUQQB010000068.1 GCA_030550075.1 Chloroflexota bacterium
CTTGATGAAATCCCGGGAAGGGTCGTGGGGGAAGCGGAAGACCACCACATCCCCCCGGCGAGGCGAGCTGAACCAGTAGCTGACCTTGCTGATCAGCACGTATTCCCCGTTGTGCAGGTTGGGCTCCATGCTGGAGCCTTCGATCCGGAAGCGGGCGGTGCCGGTGTTCACTAAGGCCATTACCACCAGCACGATCAGCGCCGTCTCGATCAATTCACGCATGAAAGTCAACAGGGGATGGGCGCTCCGCTCCCGAACCCGTTCCGATGAAGGCTCCGCATGTTCAATAGGAAACCCCATGGGATGCTCATCCATGCGCTTTCCTCCCTCCCGGCGCATTATACGACGGCTTCCCCAGGCAGCACAATTCAGGTTATAACGTTACCGCGAGAGCGAAGTGTTCCCCTGCCTGGTCACAAGCAGGCACAGGCATGAGATCGGCAATCGGTTAATCCGAATTTGGGGGCTCTGCTCTCAAAGCTCTGTAAGGAAATCAACGACATAACTCGGATGTGTGGAGGGGAGCCGGTCTGCAAATGGAACGGGCATACCTAACTACGAACCAAAGTGCCCTTGTTTGTAGTCGGGCACGAAGCGGAGTGCCCGTTTAAGCGCTCACAAAGATTACGGGCACTTGCGTGCCCTACTACGAACGGGAAAGACCCTTTGTTTGTAGTCGGGCACGGAGCGAAGCGGAGTGCCCGTCCAGGTGTTTGCAAAAAGAACGGGCACTTGCGTGCCCTACTACGAACGGAAAGGCCCTGTTTATAGTCGGGCACGAAGTGAGGCGAGTGCCCATCACAGGCGTTCCCAAAAGGGAACGGACATGAAAGTGTCGTCCTGCGAATGAAAGACTCTCGGTTTTTAGGCGAAGGAGCGCCGCCTCATGCAGCCATTCCCAGATCGCTTTGTGGAACGGATGCAGGCATGGCTCGGACCGGAGGCGGAGATCTTTCTGCGGGCGCTGGCGGGCCCATATCGAACCGGCCTTCGGGTGAACACCCTGAAGATCGATCCGGAGGCCTTCCGGGCCCGCTCGCCCTTCCCACTTTCGCCGGTCCCCTGGTGTCCGGAGGGCTTTGTCATCGAGGACCCGGAGGCCCGGCCGGGTCTCCATCCGTATCACGCGGCCGGACTGTATTACCTCCAGGACCCCTCCGCGATGGCGGCGGCGGTCCTGCTGGATCCCCAACCGGGGGAATGGGTGCTGGACCTGGCGGCTGCCCCGGGTGGGAAAACCACGCACATCGCCGCGCGGATGCGCAACACCGGGGTCCTCGTGGCCAACGAGATCCAGCCCCGACGGGCCACGATCCTGGCGCTGAACGTCGAGCGCCTCGGGGTCACCCATGCGATCCTGACGAATGAATCCCCTCAACGCCTGGCGGACCGATGGGAAGGGTTGTTCGACCGGGTGCTGGTCGATGCGCCGTGTTCCGGCGAGGGGATGTTCGCCCGGGATCCGGAGGCGATCCGGGCCTGGAGCGTGGATCGGGTGCGCCGCTCTGCCGCCCTCCAGAAGGCGATCCTCTTCGAGGCGGCCCGGATGGTGCGCCCGGGGGGCTGGCTGCTCTATGCGACCTGCACCTTCGCCCCGGAGGAGAACGAGGGGGTGGTGGATGCCTTCCTGAAGGCGCATCCGGATTTCGATCTGGTGGATCCGCCGCGTCCTCCGGCTTTCGATCGGGGACGGCCGGAATGGGTCGAAGGGGGCGACCCACGGCTAACTCGGGCGGTGCGGCTATGGCCCCACCGCGGCCCGGGCCACGGGCATTTCTACGCCCTCTTCCGGCGGGATGGAGAGGAGCGCCCTCATCGGCCGAAGCCCGAAAGCGATCTCCCGGGCCGCGCCCGACGGGCCCTGGAGGCTTTCTGGGGGGAGACGATGGCCCGACCGTTGCCGGACCACGGCCTGATCCTGCGGGAAGATCAGATTTACTGGACGCCGATGGCGCCTGCGTTATGGCGAGGGCTGCGCGTATTGCGGCCCGGGTGGTGGCTGGGCCGGTTGCGGAAGGACCGGTTCGAGCCGGATCACGCGCTGGCGATGGCCCTGCGCCCGGAGGAGGTCCATCAGGCGCTGGATCTGGCGCTGGCGGATCCCCGGGTCGCGGCCTACCTGCGGGGCTATCCTCTGGAGGGGCTGTGGAAGAACGGATGGGTGCTGATCGCCCTGGAGGGATTCCCGCTGGGCTGGGCCCGGGCCGAACGAGGGCGCCTGAAGAACCTGTATCCGCGACATCTGCGAGCCATCGGATGGTGGGAGGTGGAAGCGGGTTAGCGGAGCCCCAGGATGGACAAAGATCCACTCGAGGGGATGCTCACGGAAGGGTCCAGATCCGCACTGTCCCATCCAGCGATCCGGAGATCCGCATCCGCCCATCCGGGGAACGCTGGATCGCCCATACCGCGTCGGTGTGTCCCTCCAGCTGCAGGAGCTCCTGCCCATCGGGCACCTGCCATACCCGCATCCCTCCGTCGGAGGCCCGGAGGCCAGCCAGCGTCCCGCCGGGCCAAAGGCCAGGGCCACGATGCTGGCCCCCGGCGCTGCCGCCCAGGAGGCCATCCGCCGCCCCTCCTTTACGGCATATATCGTGATCCACGTCCCGGTCCATCCATCCGCCATCCACTCGGCCACCGCCAGCCATTCCCCACCTTCCGACAGCGCCACCGCCTGGATCGTCCCGCCCTTCTCTCCCTGCACCCATCCCATCTGCTGCCCTTCAGGAACCTTCCACATCCCCACGCCGGTGATCACTCTTGTAAGTAGTGATTTGTGGTCTAATTCCCGGCGGAGGTGAAAAATGGCTCGGAAACCTTCGCCGGATCATCCGATTTGTCCTTATTGCGGGGCCCCTCATGGCGTCCGCCATGGAAGCAAGGAGGGCCGCCCGCGTTGGGTCTGCCGCCCATGCCGTTGTTCCTTCGGCCTCACCAATGGGACGCCGATGGGCCGACGGCGGACTCCCCCTGCCGAGGTGGGCCGCACCCGGCTCCTCTGGATGCGCCGGGGAAGCCTCAGGGCCGCTGAGGAAATCTCCGGCCATAAATCCGAAACCATCGGGCGATGGCTTCGCCTCGCGACGCAGCACCCCCAGGCGATCCCGGAAGGGCGGGTTGAGGACCTCCCCCTCCCGGAGGTGGAGGCCTTCTGGTCCTTTGGGGAAAAAAGGGTGCCGATGCGGGAGAGCCGTCCGGCGCGTCGGGCGAAGGGGGCCCTCGCTGGGGAGGCTGGACGCCGGACCGGCCCACGCGCCTGGGGGTCGCCGGGCCGTTTGGGCCTTCGGAAGCCGCCGCCCTTCCCGAGGCGGTGTCTCGGACCCGTCCGCGAACGGCGGGGCGGGGGAGGGGTCCCCTGGGGGAGCGAGGGGCGGGACCCGGATCGCGCGGAGATTCGTCGGGGCTATCGGGACCCCCCGCGAATCGGGAAGCGGGGGCCTCCTCCGCTGGGAAGGACCCCCGGCCTGCGGCTCCCCCAGGCGGTGAAGCCCAGGCAACGGGGGCGGGTGGTGCGGGGAGAAGTTCGGGCGGTCCTCGGGGACCCGGTGGCGTGTCCCGATATCGTCCATCGGGAGCGGTGGGATGGGGTTTGGCGGGATAAAACCCATGCTTTTGCCAGGGCACCGGGCCCCTGGGATGCCCTGGTCACGCTTTGTTGGTTTGAACCCAATTGGATGCGGCCTCCTCCGGCGTTGAGAGAGGACCTATTTACCCCTTGTCACTAGAGGCAAGAATACCCGATATGCCACGCTGGTACGAGCAATTGCGCTATCCTCTACAAGTGGGTTGGCTTGACTAACTGCTGAGAAGGTAAGCTCGTCCATCGCTCCTGAACTGGCAGAGATGGGCACATTGACGGCAATCGGGATTTCCGTGCTCGCTCCTGCCGATAGCGCCAAAGAGGCGGGGATACCACTTAGATTAGCCCACCCCAGGCTTGAGCGAACAGTCACAGTATATGTATCGGCTTTGATACCCAGGTTGGTTACGGTGAATGTGTATACGACAGTGCTTCCGGGCAGAACTGTGGCATGGCCAGGTGCCGTGACTGCTACCTTGTAGAAGGTGGTTAGTTGTGCGTCTTCTTCTTGTGTGATCTCCTCAACTTCGGTTTCCATAGGCAACTCCAGTTCGGCGCCAGGTTGTCCAATGGCCCCGCCTGTGAAGACCAAATTGGCCCAGTCGTTGTAGCTCCTCAAGACGCTTCGCTTGGAGTCTTTATTGATGTCCGTTTGAATATGGGCATCTGTGCTGTTGCCGTTGCAGTTCCAGTCGATCGGATTGTTAGCGTTATCTACAATTCGGTTTCCACCGCCTGAACAGTAGTACCTTGTTCCATAGTCGTCTATGGCGGCGCCACCGTTTAGACCGACCGTTTCATCCAAGTCATTCTCATTAAGGTCAGGTAGCGCGAAGCGCGAATAGTCGAAGTGGCCGTCCTGGCCGTTTATACGTAGGCCCCGTGTTTGAAAAGAGTAATTCATCATACTCAGGAAGTTAGGTTTGTAGTTAATGTCATCATCTCCTCCGTGGCGAAGTCCCAGATTGTGGCCCAACTCGTGCATAAAGGTTCCAGCTTGCTCATTCACCGTACCAACACCGCCACTCCAAGAGCCTAGACTCACAATGAAGTCACTGGCCCCAATGCCTCGAGATATGCCGCTAACACTACCAAATCCGCCAAGATTATGTGCAAACACGCAATAGTGGAATACTGCAGCCCGTGCTGGCGAGAAGTTAGACCTCTTAATGTTGTCGAATTCTGTCCAATCATAGGTTCCATTAGAGTTCCTCGAGCCAAGCTCATCATCGTGTGGCAAACTGTTCGCTTGAGAGCGATTACCCCATCTCTCGCCTGTAACAGGATTCATCACACTGTCAGGGCCATAATCAACGTGGAGATTGATACCTGTGCTGCCATCGGGATTAGGGACAGGGGCATTGCGGAAGGCTTCAACGACCTTAGCAATAGCCTCTGGCTTGGGCTGATGGCTATGTCCAAAAAGACACCCGATGTTCGGCAAGCAGATACCCGGATCCACCATATAGTCAATCTCCACAAAGACGTCCTTTCGAAGAGGGTTGGCTCCCATAGCGGGAAGGTCCACAAAAACGTCAACACCATTTACCGTTACCGTGAGACCCTGGGTCTCCCAAATGTCGAGGAGTCCGTCTCCATCCGTATCCTCTTGAGTGCCGCGACCGCAGTTCGGGTCATTGCTCCAGAAAAACTTGTCCAAGAATACAGCTGAGTCATAGATGGGGTCCCCAAGGTCTTGCACAGAGAAGACAATATCAACGGTTGCCCCCGGGGTCACCGGGGTTTGCGCTCGTAGAAGCGATGTTCCACCATCATAGGTCGTTGCCGTATTAGAGATGACACCAAACACGGTGTTGATGGAAATAATATTGCCCTTAGTGTCAAATGCAAAGTTAAGGGGAGCAACTACTTGTGTTCCAGAGATGATGAGATTGGTCCCGCCCAACTCGGCAGTAAACGTGTCGTTGTATTGAGAGTCAACCCACTCTGGAAACTCCTCTGAAAAGAAGGCAAAGTCGAAGCTGGCACAGTTCATATTTTGGGGAACACGAAGCCGTAGCGCGAGCTGTACCAGATCGTTGCCCTGCGAGTTGTTCAGGCCGTCCAGTGCAAAACTCAAGCTTCCTGAGTCATTCGGGTCGTCTGCACTTTCTGCGAGACCCGTAGATAGAATTGCGAAGGTGTTTCCTTCGGTAGGGAAGTAATTGCCAAGCGGGGTGGTTCCGATCCCTATTCCCCTCGGATCACTACCATTAAGGCTGGCAGAAACAATGTCTGAAGCCCGAATGCCCATTGCCTGCGCTATAGCCTGGGGTGTGCCTGTGATGATCCCTGTCATGGAGACCTGGGGACGTGAGGGTACAAAAGGTTCCCTTTCTGGTTCTTGTGTAGGCGTGGGTGTTGGTGAGTATGCGCTTTGTTCGAGTTCGGGGAGGGGGGCTGCCACAGAGTTACCTCCTAACACAAACGCGATCGTTGCCGCCAAGGCAACAACGACCAACCCAACAATCTGTTTCCTGCTGTTCATTTGAGACCTCTTCTGTTTGTAGAGTCGATGGCTTACTGAGAAGTAATAGCAGAACTTTCGGAGATAGTGCTTTCATTGCCGTAAGTATCTACGGCTGAAACGCCATATATATAGGTAATGCCCCGCTCTGTAGCTGTATCCTTGAATTCATACCACCCCCTGTTGTCTCCAGTAGCTTCTACTCTGGCGATAAGTTGCCAATCTTCATCATCAGCAACCTTCCGGTATACTTGGTAATACTCGATTCTGTCATCGCCAGTTCCAAGCCACGTCAACACAATCGCATCCGTTATTCCTTGCGCTGTCACTTGAGTAGGATGAGATGGGGTCAATTGAGAATCTTCCTCGCGGGAGATACCAGTTTCTTCCGGTGGACCGATAACTTCGACGCCAGTTGCTGTTTGAGTAACGTTTGCTCCTGGTGTTAGTGTGGAAGTGATTCTCAGCGGTGTAACATCTGGGCGAGGTGCTAAAGTGGGGGTCGTTTGCGCATTTGGCGCAACTGTACATCCCCATAACCCACAGAGTAGTGCAATCGTTATAGCGGTTGTAGTCAGTAGCTTACTGTTGCTCACTCTCAACCCTCCGTATATCTTTCGGATATGAGGCTACAATGCGTTAAGCCGCATAACGGCACCGAGCTCAGCCGCTGCGACCGAGCGAGCACAGCGAGCGGAGGGAACAGTCGGCTGGAGCGAGTGGTTAGCCCGCCTACCCTCTGTAAAAGTTCCTTGCCGTTTGCCCTCCCTGAATGACCTCTCATGGATATGCCGCCGGCGTAGGTGTCGAAATAGGCGAGATAAAAGGATATGGCGGCAGTTGGGTAGGCGTAGGCGTGTGTACCGGCGGTGGAGAAGTCGGGGTTGGGAACGGTGTTGGCCAGGGCGTAGGTGTGGGAAACGGCGTGAGAAGCCGCTCAGGGGGTAATGTCGGCACTAACGCCGGCGTTCCAGGAAGGACAGCGGGCGTGGGATTCACAACTCCACCCTCACGGGTGAGGTAAATGCGCACGGAATCAGAGACATAAGGCAAGTTTGGTGTATAAACCCCCGCCATTAACTCAAATGTTCCCTCACTAGGGAGACGAACCTTGCGCACAATGACCAAAGGTCGCTTGGCTGTAATGTTAACGTTCGCCCTTGTTCCCTCCTCTATCCATTTCCCCTGGTCTTCTATAAAGACTGGTGGATAGGAAGTAAGAGAAACCTGTAGGTTTGAAATATCCCGTTCAGCCGTCACGGTTACTGTGACTACTATTGGCTCTCCCCAACGGATGGGTTCGGCCACTTCAATTTTGACGCAAAGGCCCTGATTGCACTGCCCGCCACCGGGGGCAGCACTTCCCCCACACCCTGCCAAAACCATCAGCAAAATCGCCAGCCGGAATGGCCTTCCCCTGCTCCCACAAGATTTGCTCGATACCCACGTCCTCACGTCGCAGGCGCACCTCCAGTTGGTTGGGGTCAGGATGCTCGATCAGGTATTTGAGGTGCACGTGGGTGACAGTCGTGCCCTCCGGTGCCAGTGGATCGAGCAGACAAACCTGCAGCCAATGCCCATCATCAGGGATCGGCTGCTCTGGAATAGAAGGGCCACAAAGAGATAATGAGGCTGGCGCGCCCACACCGGTTTCCCTTTGGGCGGACGTCGCTGGCTCCCAGGCCAAGAGGAGAATCAGAACGATGCCTGCTGGTAATGATAACCCCCTTCTCACGCTCGCCTCCTTCGCGCCCGCCTATTGTACTTGGCGGGCCAACGATCTGCCGCTCAGCCGCGCCGCCGAAGGCGGCGTCGGCTGGAGCGGCGGGTTAGCCAGCGCCCCGCTGTTTCAATGCGCGCTTTCACTTTTGCGCTATCTTCTCTCGGCGAGACGCATGCGCTGGCACAGCCTTCTGGCTTCGTACCACGCTCCGACACACCTGCTTTCATCATTCACGTCTTGTGGCGGTACTTGCTGTTGGCAGTGCTGAAAACGGGTAGTGGTTCAAAACTAAGTGATGGGCACCTGAAGCCTCGATTTTATACGGCTCTCATCACTTCAATTAGACCACTACCTGTTTTTGTTCACCTGCTTGCACGATGTCGCGTTGCAAGCCGTGTGCTCGTGTCTCGCAGGCATTATGGTTTGAGTTTCTCGGGCTCCGCGAGATATAGTTCAAGATACCCACACGATGGACAGTAATACGGCTTTATATCGGAACCTTTCAGCACAGTCCCAAGGCCCGTTTTCTCGGCGAGAGTATCTCCCTTCTTGACTACTTTGAGCAACGGACTGAAAGGGCCTAGTGCAGCTTCAAACATCTCTGTTTGACACTTCGGGCATTTCATCGCTTCCTCCTCAAGTGATCAGATTTGGGTGTATTCTAGCCGTTCTTCGCCATAAGAGGGCGCTGGCTAACGATTTGCGGCTAAGCCGCAGCGCCGGAGCGAGCGAAGCGAGCGGAGGCGCTGTCGGCTTGAGCCGCAGGTTGGGCTACCGTATTGATTTAAGTGTTGTGATAATACTTGGAGCAACATCTCTCAAGAAGTCTATCTTTTCTCTTGAGGGCTCGTCTCCGTGAATAATTGATGAAGCCACAGCAAACACCTGTTTCAACGAAGCACCCAAGTCTGGAGTAATCAACTCATACTTTACCAGATCATCGACCATTCGCCCAAACGGTGGATAACGCTCAAAATCACCATAACGAATACGAGTGCTCCAAATACGCTTAATTTCCCTTTCAATCAGATATCTTTGCTCGAAAGCAAAGGTTGCGTTAGGTGAAACCACCTCAACAGAGGGCCGGGGTATTTCTCGTATGCCGCGCGCCTCCAAGAATTGCTGGACAATCTCGCCGATTTGCTCGCGAAGACCGGGAAGAGCGCTGTCAGGTGGTGGATTAGGAATCCCAGTCTGAAGAAATATGTTGGAAGTGAGACGATTCGAGAAGGTTATCTCGTTACGGAGAAATTGAATTTCCTCCCGGATGTCCTGCCTGAGTTCCTTCTTCACTTCCTCAATCTGCTTTTTAACTGTGAAGCCAAAGGCGCTAATTTCTGATATAAAGGGAAGCAAAATCAGGACAACCACAATGCCAAGAAGTGCCAAATCAAAACTTGTCGGCTTATCTGAAGTAATGCTGTTCCACCTAACCAAGATCAGATATACCGTCAACAACAATACTACAACCCACCATACTGGCTTGGCAAAAGATTTCCACTTTGAGACATTTTGTGGGCCGTTTTTTGGCGAATCGGTTGTTGCCATAATGCGTCCTCCGTAGTCCAGAAGTTCGCGTCAGCTCAGTAGCCCAACGAGTAGCGGATGAGCCGCAGCGCCGAAGTCGCTGTCGGCTCTATCCGCAGGTTGGGCCGCATCGCGGCCCGCCAGCCAACAGCAGGGACAGGCGAACTGCTCTCTTCCAGCCAACCGCCCAGGGGAAACCGGCGCTCCCTTCTTCCCGCTTCCTGCCTCCGCCCAAACGCCGGTGGTTTCCCTGCACTCCCTTCCAGAGGGCTTCCGGCTGGAGACACCCTCACCGGCGCGGCGGCCGGAAACTCTTCCTGCTACCCGTTCTGGCCCAGGCCGCCCGTTCCGCCCACATCCTGTGGCCGGATGCCGCTCCCTTCGGCCCGCCTCCCGCCAGGTGCTCCACGCGCTCCCTACCAGCGCTCTTCCAGGAGACCGGCCGCGCTCCCGACCAGCCAGAGGCCGCCTTTTCTGTCCGCTCAGGCCGGAGAGACTGCCCTCCCTCTGCCCAGACGCTCATCGGCGCGGCGGGCTTCAACGTCCCGACTCAGGAGACCAGCGGCTGGGGGAGACCTTATGGTCTCCCCTCCTAATGGCCTCCCGCTCTACTGACACCCTGCGGCCTGCCCGCGCTCCCTTTCAGCCTTCCGACCCGCCCTGCTGCTGCCAGAGGGAAACCTTCATCCTCTGGCGGCCCAACGGCACCGAGCTCAGCCGCTGCGACCGAGGCGAGCGAAGCGAGCCGAGGGAGCAGTCGGCTGGAGCGAGTGGTTGGGCCGCCCTCCGCCTCAAGCAAAGATAGACGCCGGCTATCCGCCCTCGCAGGCGTAAAGATTTACATCATCGATGAAGAAGCTGCTTTTGAAGGAGCTGTCTGTTGTAGAAGGAAGTCATAGTCATTCGAAGTAGAGGTCTCCTCGGTGCTCAT
>JAUQQB010000069.1 GCA_030550075.1 Chloroflexota bacterium
CACGGCCCAAAGGGCCGTGGGGAGGGGGGAGAAAGGGGGGTGGGGCCCTTCCGCACGCTTCGCGGGAGCTCCGAACGGAATGCGGCCCGGCTGAATAGTTACGGTTGCGTTAGAATAGCTGAGCAGTCATCAAGGTCTTGCTGCTGTTCGCGGCAAGGGGATACCCTGTCACATGGACATCGGATGCTTCAGGAGGCCTGCTGTGTCCGTCCGTGGCCCTCAGGATGTGCAAACGTTTCTGGACCAGCATCTTCCCGGGACTTCGGTGCGGATTCTGGATCAGAGCACCGCGACCGCAGTGGAAGCGGCAACAGCAGTAGGGTGTGCGCTGGGGGCGATTGTCAAATCGCTGCTTTTTATGGCGGACGAAAATCCCCGGCTGGTACTGGTGGCCGGGGATCGAAAGGCGGATCAACGTCTTCTGGCCACCCTGTGGGGGATCTCCCGCAAACGTATCCGGATTGCGGATCCCGAGACAGTGCTGCGGGTAACTGGCTATGAGATCGGCGGGGTGCCTCCCGTTGCCCATGCGACGCCTCTTAAGCTCTGGATTGATGCCTCTTTAGCCCGTTATGAAACCCTGTGGGCGGCAGCGGGTGCGCGTAACGCGCTGTTCCCGATCTCCTTCACGGATCTGGTGCGCATCACAGGCGGTCAAGTGGCAGAATTCACAGTGGAAGGTTCGTAGGTTTGCAGGACAACTGCGAGCAGTTGTCCTACAAACCGGGTCAATGGACCACGAAGTTGGATCCCGAGCGATGCGGATTCTGGCGATTGAGACTTCGTGCGATGAGACAGCGGCCGCGGTGGTGGAAGACGGCCGTATCCTGCTCAGCCACGTCGTGGCTTCCCAGGCTGCCTTTCACGCAAAATACGGCGGCATCTTTCCGGAGATCGCCGCCCGGATGCATGTGGAAGCGATCGTGCCGGTGACCCGGGAGGCAATGGCCCGGGCCGGCCTTTCGTGGGAGGCCATCGATGCCATTGCAGTGACCTATGGACCAGGATTGCCGGGCTCCCTGGTTGTGGGGGTGAGTTTCGCCAAGGCCCTGGCCTTCGCCCGTCATAAGCCCCTGATTGGCGTGAATCACCTGGAAGGCCACCTTTATGCCCACCGCCTTCGGGTGGAGGGGAACCCCCAGGAGGATCTCCCGTTCCCATTTCTCGCTCTGATCGTCTCGGGGGGCCACACGGAGCTGATCTGGGTGCGGGATCTCCTGGATCACCGCCGGGTGGGCTGGACCATCGACGATGCAGCGGGGGAGGCGTTTGATAAAGTGGCACGCCTCCTGGGCCTGGGGTTCCCAGGCGGGCCAGCGATCGAGCGCATGGCCGGGGAGGGAGATCCGCGGGCATTCCCGCTTCCAGCGCTCCCAAAGGTCGATCACCCCCTCTGGTTCAGTTTCAGCGGACTCAAGACAGCGGTCCTTCGGATCGTGAAACGCTTTGAAGGGCGATCACTTCCGGTCGCTGATCTGGCCGCTTCTTTTCAGGCAGCGGCCGTCGAACAACTGGTTATGAAAACGATTGAGGCCCTGGGCCATTACGAAGCGCGAGCCATCCTGATCGCCGGCGGCGTCTCCGCTAACCGTCAGCTCCGGGAAGAGATGGCCCGTCGCGCCCCGGTTCCGGTTTATGTCCCACCCCCATGGCTCTGCACCGATAATGCGGCGATGATCGGCGCTGCGGCGGCGCTGCATGCCCGGGCCGGTCACTTCGCATCCCTGGATCTGGATGTGGATCCGGATGCAAAGATCGGATAAGCGGGCCGGCTCGCTCCGCCGCCTGGCCTCAAAAGTCCCTTATCGTAAGGAAGGGGCCGGCCCCGCGAGCCGGATAGTTGACAGGCCCTTCATCCCCCGTTACACTAAATCCGGCACGCCGGGGACGCGAAGCCCCTCATACGTGTGGATTTTCCCCTGGGGGTTTAAGGCCGGGCAGATGATCTTCTGTGCCCGCCGGCCCGAGGAGATGGTCGTTCACGGAAACTTACTATCCGGGCGTCTCTTTCTGCCTGATCAGAGAGCCCCCTCCCCTCTTTTCCCTTCTGGTGGGCGGGGAGGCGGGCATGGAGATGACCGAACCTTCCTGGCCTCCCAGACGATGTTTCTCCGGCTTTCTTCCTCGGGAATGGGTGCGGGCCCAGTTCAGGAACTCCTGGAGGCGATCTGGATGGCCGCTATTCAGGAATGGGTGTCGGTGGATGAGGCCCGACGGATCATCCTGGGGGAATTTCGGCCGCTCCCTCCAGAATCCGTCGTGCTACCGAAAGCCCTGGGGCGGGTTCTGGCAGAGACGATCCGGGCGGAGTATGACCTTCCACCGTTCCCCAACTCCGCTATGGATGGCTACGCCGTCCGCGCGGTGGACACGAAGGGGGCACAACGGGAACATCCCATCCGCTTCCGGGTGCTGGGGGAGGCCGCGGCGGGTCACCCATTCCCGGGCGCGCTCGAACCTGGAACGGCGGTGCGGATCGCCACCGGGGCACCGCTTCCTTCCGGCGCGGATGCCGTGATCCCGGTGGAGGACACCGATGACCCGGGAGGTCCGGGCCGCATGCTTCCGCCGGTGATCATCGTCTTCCGGGCGGTCCAGCCGGGCGAGTTCGTTCGCCCGGCGGGAGAAGATGTGGCTCGAGGAACCATCGTCCTGGAGCCAGGCACGGTGCTCACGCCCGGCGCGCTGGCCCTGCTGGCCGCCCTGGGCCGCTTTGAGATCCCCGTCCATCGTCGCCCGCGCGTGGTCGTGCTGGCGATCGGCGATGAGCTGATCGAGCCCGGCCGGCCTCTCCCCCCGGGCTGCATCTATGAAACGAACCGGACCGCTCTGGCCGCTCAGGCTCTGGAGGCGGGAGCGGAGCCTATTGTGCTGGGGATCGCCCGGGACGACCCGGAGGATCTGCAACGGCTGTTAGATGAGGCGGTTGCACACCACCCGGATCTGATCGTCTCCTCGGCGGGGGCTTCCGTCGGCGCTTATGATTGGGTGAAGGAAGTGGTGGGGCGCCATGGCGAGATCCGCCTCTGGAAAGTTCGCATTCGCCCCGGGAAGCCCTTTGCCTTCGGCCACTATCGAGGGGTTCCTTTCTTCGGGCTCCCCGGCAACCCGGTCTCCGCCATGATCACTTTCGACCAATTTGTCCGCCCGGTTTTGCGCCGGATGGGCGGCTATCCCCGCTGGGAACGCCCGCGCATCCCGGTGCGCCTGGCCGAGCCAGTTTCCAGCGATGGGCGCGAGACCTACTTCCGGGCGCGGATCGTTTATGAGGACGGCCAGTTCCAGGCCCGCTTGAGCGGGCTTCAAGGTTCCCATATTTTGAGCGCTATGGCGCGAGCGAACGGCCTGGTAATCCTTCCGGAAGGCGTCCGGACGCTTCCGGCCGGCGCAATCATTATGGCGGAAGCCTGGGTCGATTTGCAGGACCTGATCAACACGCCTGAGACTCCTCCATCCATCGCCATGGGGAGGGCTTTATGAGCAAACGGCCTCCGAAAACCACCCGTGCGGCTTCTCCCCGGCAGCTGCCCGTATTGCTCATCGCGGCAGCCGTCCTGGGCGCGGCGGCCCTTATCGGATACCAGCTATGGACCAACCGGCCGGCAGCGACGGTTGCAGCGGTCGATTATCCAACGGGCTTAACGCCAGATGGATATCCCTATAAAGGAAGCCCGGACGCGAAGATCGTCATTGAGGAATACTCCGATTTTCAGTGCCCGGTGTGTGCCCGTTACACGCGCGAGGTGGCCCCACGCTTGAATGAGAAATACGTGAAATCAGGGAGGGTATACTATATCTTCCGGTATTTCCCTTTCCTGGGGCCAGAGTCATTCCGCGCGACGGAAGCCGCAGCCTGTGCAGCGGAGCAGGGCAAGTTCTGGGAATATGAACAAATCGTGTTCGCCAATCAGCGTGGGGAGAACATGGGCTGGTTCTCTGACGAGCGGCTTATCGGGTTCGCGGCCCAGGTGGGATTAGATCGAGGAGCATTTGAGAGTTGCCTGCTTTCCGGGAAATACCAGTCTTTCGCCCGTAGCGCCGCCGATGCCGGCCGCCAGCGGGGGGTGCGAGCTACGCCCACGATCTTTATCAACGGTGAGAGGATCGAGGGGCTCTATGATGTGACTTTCTATGAAACGTACATCGATACCTTGCTGCAGCAAGGCCAGTAGATCTTCGGAGGGAGCTGGGGCCATGGAGCTTCTGGTTTACCTCTGAAAACGTCAGAAGTGGAGGAGTAGATGGCACCGCGCGTCACAACGGCTCAAAAGGATACGCTCTCTTCCCTCCAGCTGGTGCTGGCCCTGGCCGGGGCAGGCGTCGCCGGATATCTCACGTGGAGTAAGCTCAGCGGAGAGAGTGTAGTCTGTATCGGATTCCGGGGCTGTGACGTGGTAAACAACAGCCCCTATGCGGAGTTGCTGGGGATCCCGGTGGCCGTCTGGGGGCTGGGGGCGTATCTGGTTCTTGCGGCGCTCGCGCTTCCACTCTGGGGAAGCCATGCCTTCCTTCAGACATGGGCCGTTGCTTTCTCTTTCGCTATCGCGCTGGGAGGCTGGCTTTTCTCCATGTATCTCACTGCCATTGAGGCCTTCGTCCTCCACGCGTGGTGCACATGGTGCGTGACCTCAGCAGTCCTCATTACCATGCTGCTGATGGTGTGCGGGGTTCGTTTCTACCAAACCTTCCTTTAATCAAACTTTTTTTAACTCAACTGGCTGGTTAAGCAAGGGCGGATGCCCGGGCAGCCAGCTGGGGTTGTTCTGTTGCAATCTGAACGATCCTCGCTGGGGAATCGAATCATCATCGAACAAAGCAAACTTTGAATCATAGCAAATCAGGAGGAGCCTATGCCCCGCATTCGATGTCATTATGTCGATTGTATCTATCTGGAAGCCGGCATGTGCACGGCCGATGAAATTGAGCTGGATCCAGAGATGGGCTGTCTAACCTATACTCAGGCGGAAGTGGAAGAAGAGTGGGAGGAAGAAGAGGAGGTCCTGGAGGAGGAAGAAGAGCTGGGCCTCGGTGAAGAGGAAGAATGGGAAGAGGAATTCGCACTGGAAGAAGACGAAGAGGACGAGGAATGGTGATTCCACCGAGCCCGCCTCCGGTGTCGACCGGTGGATTGTTCCAGTGCGGTGGGAAGGCTTCTGCCCCAGATTTCTCTCCCCGTGGCCATCGGGGTCGCGAGAAGGCAGGATAAGATATTCCGGCGGCGGGTGGCACCGCCGCCGAAGGCGGCCTTTTCTGGTTCTATAAAATTTTTGGGGTGGGCGGGGCTGTCTCTGACAGCCTCGCCCACCCCAATTCCTCTTCCCTTTAACCGATCGTCCCGATCCCCTCGATCGGTTCCACGATGGTGCGTTTCGTCCATGCGCCACGACGGGCGAGGGCCTGAAAGAGACGCAGGGGCTCCACGGCTTGCTCCGGTGGAAGCACACCACGCTGGGGGATCTCGCCCCGGGCAATCCAGCGAGCAACCTCAGCGGCTGGGACGGCAACCAGCATCGCGCCCCCACTCTCCTCAAAACGGGGATGGGGGCCTGCTATGGTGTCGACACGCAAGCGCACCGGTTTCCCGCCCCGCCATCCCCATGCCTCTGTGGCCACATCTTTAAAGCCGGGGGAAGAAGTTTCCCGCACAGCTGGCTGGCGTTGCAGGACTTCCACGAGCACATCCCGCGGGCGCACCCGGACACGAGGGGACTCTCCCTCCCCCACGGCAGGGACCTCAATGGGCTCCCGATCAGTCAATCCCAGATCCGCCAGGAACTTCAAACGCCGAACGGCCGCCTCCCCCAGACCAAAAAAGGTGATCTTGAAGAAGCACTCTCGCAATCCCTTTTCTGCATAGGTCAGGGGCAACGTGGCGACCTCGGAGTGCAGGGAGAGATGAACTTTCTGCCAGCTAATCGGTTCGTGAAAGAGATAAAATTCTTCCCCGGAAAGAGGCTCCTTCTCCACAAAGGATCCCTCCTCAAACACCACGGGACGCATGGTGATCTCATCAAGGATGGTCCGGATGGAATAGCCCCATACGAATTCCCCTTCTCCTGGCGGGGGGCTGCCATTGTAGATCCGCAGGCGCTCAACCCGATCCAGCTGGGAAGCCAGATAGGCGGCCTGCACGTTCGAGAGGCCCGGGCAGGATCCCATGCCCAGGATCGCCAGAAGCCCCCGGGATCGGAACTCCTCGTCCAGGGCCAGCTGGCGACGGGTCATGTGGAAAAGGCCTCCCAGATCCAGATAGGGGACGCCCGCCTCCAGACAGGCCTGCATGGCCTGGAGGTTGAAATCATACTGGGCGGCGTTGATGCATACGTCGGCCCCGCGTAGCAAGCGCGCTGTCTGATCCACATCCAGGAGATCGCAAAACGCCGCCCTCGCCGCGGCCCCAAGCCCCTGAGCGACCCGGATGGCGGCCGCCTCGTCCAAATCCACTACAATCACCTCTTCAGCCGGGTCAGGCCCTTCAACCAGATCTCGAGCGATGAGCCGGCCCATCCTCCCGGCTCCTCCCAGGATCACCACACGCATGGAATTTCTCCTCGTTGAGGCTATTCAGGCGTCCACCTGCCGCGAAGGCTGCCTTCGGCAGCCCTCCTCACCCTAAAATTGAACCCGGCTGTTGAGGACCGGGTTCGGCAAGCGGGCGAGGCCACCTGGAATGGCCTCGCCCGCCTATCCAACCTTCTCACCCATAACGCTTCATGAAGCGGGCGATGCGCTCCAGGGCCTCTTCAATTTTTTCATAGGCCGTCGCATAGGAGCAGCGGACATGCCCTGCACCCCCCAGGCCGAACGCGCTGCCCGGCACCACGGCCACTTTTTCCTCCATCAACAGGCGTTCGCTGAATTCTTCATCGCTCATGCCCGTGCGAGCGATGGAGGGGAAAGCGTAGAAGGCGCCTTTCGGCTCAAAACATGTCAGCCCCAGCTCATTGAGCCCCTTCACAATTAGCCGCCGGCGTCGGTCATACTCCTGGCGCATTTGCTCCACATGCTCTTCCCCGATCCGGAGGGCGGCCAGGGCCGCATACTGGGAGGGGGTGGGAGCGGACATAATCGTATACTGGTGGATCTTGCGCATGGCGGCCAGGATCTCCTTTGGTGCCGCCGCATACCCAACCCGCCAGCCCGTCATCGCATAGTCCTTTGAAAAGCCCCCCAGGAGAATAGTGCGCTCCCACGCCCCGGGAAGCGAAGCAAAGCAGGTATGGGTCCCATCATAAACCAGGCGGTCGTAGATCTCATCCGAGATCACCAGGAGATCATAGTTCTCCGCCAGAGCGGCGATGGCGGCCAGCTTTTCCCGGGGCATCACCGCCCCGGTCGGGTTGTTCGGATAGCCGATGAGGATCGCCTTGGTGCGCGGAGTGATGCGAGCCTCAATGTCAGCGGGGTTGACCTGGAAATCCTCCTCGGCCCGTGTGGCGAAAGTAACCGGCACGCCACCCGCCAGCACGACCTCTGGCGCATAAGAGACAAAGCAAGGCTGAGGGATGATCACCTCATCCCCTGGATCCACAATAGCGTTGACGGCGAGGTAGAGCGCCTCAGATACCCCTACCGTGATCAGAAGCTCGGACTCGGGATCATAAGAGACGCCATAGAGGCGAGCGAGGTGCTCAGCGAGGGCTTCCCGCAATTCGATCAGACCGGAGTTGCTCGTGTAGTGCGTCTCGCCTCGAAGCAGCGACTCCACGCCGGCTCGGAGGATGGGCTCAGGGGTGATAAAGTCAGGCTCACCGATGCTCAGGCTGATAACATCCTTCATCGTCGCCGCGATATCGAAGAAGCGGCGGATCCCGGAAGGCGGAATGGAAACTACACGCTGAGCGATGAAATCGCGCATCGCCATTCTCTCCACGAGGAAATGAGCCTGGAAGCCGATTGGGGACTGCCTTTCTCATTATATTTCCTCTCGTGGTTTTAGGGCGGGGCAAGCTACCTTGATTGCACAAGGGGATAGGCTCAGAATCCCCTCCCCGCGGCCCTTTGGGCCATGGGGAGGGGGAAGAAAAGTTTCCCTGGGTGCGGAGCCGGGCACCTTTGGTGCCCGGCTCCGCACCCAAACCCCCAGGGGATTCCACCCGTCCCCAGAGTCTGGAGCCCTCTCTTTCCCCATCGAAGAAAATGTCATGCATTGAGAGGCCATGGGGGGAGATCAAGCGGGGTGGAGCCATTCCACCGCCTCCCACGGGCCTTAACTGTGTAATTCATATGATCATTAGGGAAGGAGGAAGCGTAATCCGCCACAAGTGAATATAACCTACAAGGCCCTATGCCCTTTTCCGTTTTTTTGCTCCACCAGCAACCGGGCCAGGCGATCCGGCTCATCGGTGATGATCGCCTCCACGCCCAGCCGGATCAGCCGGCGCATCTCCTCTGCCTCGTTCACGGTCCACGCCACCACCGCATATCCATGCCGGCGACACCAGCGAACCACTCCCTCGTCGATCATCCGAACATGCAAATGACGCGCCTGATGCGGGGCCAGGAAGGCGAACCAGGCCCGGCGCAGCGGGAGAGACAACTCAGGACCCACCAGAAGGCCGCGAGGGATCTCCGGCCCCAGACGCCAGGCCCACCGCAGGGCCAGGGGATTAAACGAGGAAAGCAACACCCTGCCGGCAAGCCCGTATCGGCGCACTCGCTCCACCACGGCGCGAACCAGCTCGATGCTCCGCAGGGTGAATGCCTTCAACTCGATGTTGTAAAGAGCCCGATCCCCAAAGGCCTCAAAGACCTCATCCAGGGTGGGGATCCGCTCGCCAGCGAAGCGGGGATCCTTCCACGCGCCGGCATCCAGCGCCTTCAGCTCCGCCACCGTTTTCTCCCATACCCGGCCAGAACCGTTCGTGGTCCGGTGGAGGTCTGCATCGTGCAGAACCACAGGGACGCCATCCCGGGAAAGGTGGACGTCGAGCTCGAAACCGTCCGCTCCCTGCTCCAGGGCCAGACGGAAGGCCCGCAGCGTGTTCTCCGGGGCGATCCGGCTCGCCCCTCGATGGGCGAGGTTCAACGAACGATCGGAGCGAAAGAAAGCCATTCGGATTGGCCTCCTGGAGGGATGTTCGCACAGGGCTGATCTTCATTTTGCCAGAGGAGCGATCCGAGGGCCCATTCGGCCCCCCGGGTTCCATGATCCGCCGGTTGCGATCCCGGAACAATGCGTCCAAAATGGAAGTTCAGGAAGGATTCGGGAGGCGCCCATGATTCCCCCTTCCCGCCTGCGCTGGATTCGCATCTTCCTCGCCGGGCTGATCGGCTCCGTCGCCGGATGGACGGTGGCCACGGCGATGCTGCTTACGTTTGCCGCCAGAGGGCCGCTCCCCGCGGAGGGCAGGATCCTGATCCCCACCACCTCGATCAGCGCTGCCCTCCTGGCCGCGTGGCTGGCCTGGATCAACTGGGGTGAATCTTGAAGGGGCCCCGGGAGGACCTGCGGGGAGGGGCCCATTTCTCTTGCTTCGGATCGTCCATTCGATAACTCGCTCCACCAGGAGGAGAGCCTGCCCATGGTGGAATTTGTCTTTCATTTCCCTCCAGGCTTCCTCTGGGGAACCGCGACCTCCAGCCATCAGGTCGAGGGGGAGAACACCAACAACGATTGGTGGCTCTGGGAGCAGGAACCGGGCCGGATCCGGGAGGGGCACCGCTCGGGCCGGGCCTGCGACTGGTGGCGCAACGCGGAGGCGGATTTCGACCGCGCCGCCGCCCTGGGCCAGAACGCCCACCGGCTCTCCCTCGAGTGGAGCCGGATCGAGCCCCGCGAAGGGATCTTCGACAATGCCGCCCTCGATCGCTACCGGGCGATGCTTCAGGCATTGCGGGATCGGGGGATCGAGCCGATGGTCACCCTGCACCACTTCACGAACCCCATCTGGCTGGTGGAGCAGGGCGGCTGGGAAAACCCCGCGGCCATCGACCGCTTTGAGCGCTACGTGCGGCGGGCGGTGAGCGCCCTGAAGGATCTCTGCCGCCTCTGGTGCACCATCAACGAGCCCAACGTCCTGGCCTATATGGGATGGAACGAAGGAAAATGGCCGCCGGGGAAACAGGATTTCGGGCTCTCCATGCAGGTGCTGCGCCATCTCATGCGCGCCCATGCCCGGGCCTATCACGCCATCCACGAAATCCAGCCGGAGGCCCAGGTTGGGGTCGCCCATAACATGGTGGTTTTCGAGCCAGCCCGCCCCGCCTC